>NZ_BACT01000419.1:0-16609 GCF_000333255.1 Methylobacterium sp. B1
GCGCTAGACCGGGGCCGTCGCGCGGAATCCGGTTCCACGAGACTCTGATGTGACACCAAAGCGATAGCGCGCGCTGCTAGAGTCAGACTTCAGCAGCCCGCCCCGGGGCCGGTCCCGATCATTCCGGATCAGGAACGGCTCGCAACTCCTTGCTCCCGCGCGCTGTTTCCCGCCGGACCGGATTCCGGCGGAGAGCAGGCCCGCCCCACGCCGAGTGTCCGAGTCTTGACGACGTTCCTCATCGCCACCGGTCTCGCGCTCGCCGTCTGCCTCGCCCTGGAGGTTTTGGCGGGCGACTCGCTCAGCCGGGCGAGCCTCGCGCCGCGGGATCTCGGCCTGCGGCTGCTCGGCTACCTGCTGATCCTGCTGTTCTGGTTCGCATTCTCCTGGCGCCCCTGGCTCGCCGGGCTGACCTGCGTGATCACGGTGGCGATCCTCATCGTCGTCAGCCGCGCCAAGCGCTCGGTGATCGGCGAGCCGCTGCTGTTCAGCGATTTCGCCCTGCTGCCCCAGGTGCCGCGGCATCCGCAGCTCTACTACATCCCGCCCCTGTGGGATCCGCGCATCGCGGGTCCGGTCCTGCTCACCCTGGCGGTGACCGTGTTGTGGTACCGGACCGAACCGAGCGTGCTGCCCGCCGCCACGCTGCCGCGCATCCTGGCCCTGCTCGGCCTGCCGCTCGCGCTCTGGCTGCTGGTCAAGGCCGCGCCGCGCCCGCCGCTCGCAGGGCTGATCGCCCGCTGGTTCCCCCAGCCCGACCTGGAGGCCGACGTGACCCGGGTCGGCCTGCCGGCGAGCCTTCTGGGCTACACCGCCCGGGCGATGGCGGGCGGCGAGCCCGTGCCCGAGGCGCCGGCGCTGCCGCACGGGCCGGGCGACGACGTCGTGGTGGTGATCCAGCTGGAATCCTTCGTCGATCCGGAGCGGCTGGGCGGCGCGAAGCTGCCGGTGATGGACCTGTTCCGCACCCGGGCCGCGCAGTACGGGCGCCTTCGGGTCCCGGCGCACGGTGCCTACACGATGCGCAGCGAGCACGCGGTGCTCACGGGCCGGCCCTCCGACAGCCTCGGCTTCGGCCGGTACGACCCCTACACGTCCCGGAGCGGGGACGAGCCGACGAGCCTCGCGCGGCTCGCCCGCGGACGGGGCTACGGCACGTTGTTCCTGCACCCGTTCCACAGGGACTTCTTCCGCCGGGCACGGGTGATGGAGGCCTTCGGCTTCGCCGACCTCGTGATGGGCGAAGCCTTCACGGAAACGCCGCGCGTCGGCCCCTATGTCGGAGACATCGCCCTCGGCGACCGCCTCCTCGCGGAGGTCCGGGCCCGGCAGACGCCGCTGTTCCTGTTCTGCGTGACCATGGAGAACCACGGCCCCTGGAAGCCGGGGCGGCTGCCGGGCATCGACGACCCGCAGGCCCAGTATCTCCACCACGTCGCCAATACCGGACAGATGGTGGAGGACATCGTGGCGGGCCTCGACGTCATCGCCCGCGAGCGCCACCAGACCATCACGCTCTGCGTGTTTGGTGACCACGCACCGTCGCTGCCGAGTTGCAAGCCGGGCTTTGGAGGCCGGACCACCGACTACGCCCTGTTCCGCTTCGGCCAACCGCAGGGCGCTCCGGCTCAGGTCGACATCGCCGCCGACGAGCTCGGGCGGGCGCTGCGGGGGATTCTCGCGAGCGCACCGGCGGACATGGCTGCCGGGACATGATAAGGTTAAGCTTGCGCGCCATAAGCGTGGCTGTGCCACGCTGGTGACGCATTGCCCACGGATAGCGCGACCGTCCGCGAGGCGGCCGCCGGTTCGGCGCGGCCGTTAAAGCGATCGCAGCGTTTGGCGGTCAAACTGGATGTCCCGGCCCGGGCCAGCGATGGCGCGGGGTCGGCGAGGAGAAGTCTCTGTGATGCTGCGTAAGACGGCGCGCACCGCCCTGATGGCCGCTCTGGCGGCGGGATCTGCAGGGGGTTGCACCTACCTGCCTGCGGCGGGTCCGACGGCGGGCGCGATCCAGGCGGGGGCGGAGGTGGCCACCGCCGACGGCGGCCTGATCGCCCGCTACGAGATCATCGACGTCACGCCCTCGGTGGTCGAGGCCCTGCGCGGCCGGCCGCTGGACAGCCTGCTCGCCTCCTTCGGCGACCACCGTCCCTCCTCGGAGCCGGTGATCGGCGTCGGCGACATGGTCTCGGTCTCGATCTGGGAAGCCGGGTCGGGCGGCCTGTTCTCCGGGCCGCTGGTGGCCGACCGCTTCTCGGCGGGCTCCAAGTCCGCCCTCATCCCCGAGCAGCCCGTCGGGCGCGACGGCGCCATCTCGGTCCCCTATGCCGGCCGCATCAAGGTCGCCGGCCGCCGCACCCAGGACGTCCAGGCGCTCATCGAGAACGAACTCGCCGGCAAGGCCATCCAGCCGCAGGTGCTGGTCTCGGTCACCCGGCCGATCAGCCAGGCGGTGACCGTCACCGGCGAGGGCGCCGCCGGCGCCCGCCTGCCGCTCTCGGGCCACGGCGACCGCATCCTCGACGTCATCGCCGCCGCCGGCGGCAACCGCGCGCCGGTCAACGAGACCTTCGTGCGGCTCTCGCGCGGCCCGGTGACCGCGACCGTGCCGCTGACCACGGTGGTGTCGAACCCCAAGGAGAACATCTACCTGCGGCCCAACGACGTGCTCACCCTGGTGCGCGACCCGCAGACCTTCATCGCGGTGGGCGCGCTGGGCAATAGCACCGAGCTGCCGTTCCAGGCCGACGGCATCACCCTGGCCCAGGCGCTGGCCAAGGCGCGCGGCCTGTCGGACTTCGCCGCCGACCCGGCCGGGACGTTTATCTTCCGGTTCGAGCCGGCCAGCGTCGTGCGGCGCCTCAGCCCCAGCTCGCGGCTGCTCGGCACGCCGCTGGTGCCGGTGGTCTACCGGATCGACATGCGCGATCCCAACAGCCTGTTCGTCTCCCAGGCGTTCCGCATGCGCAACCGCGATCTGATCTACGTGTCGAACGCGCCGTTCACCGAGGTCCAGAAGGTGCTCACCGCCTTCAGCGGCGTCACCGGACCAGTCTCCTCCGCCGCCTTGGCCTACTCCTACGCCAAGTAGGGAGCGGCCCGCATAGGGGACGATCGGGATCGCGGCGCCGCCTGTGCGCGCGATCCCGGATCCCGGCCCTTCCTTATCGCGCCTGCGGACACCCTGGGTTCAAAGCGAAACGGGGCGCGGATGTCATCCGCGCCCCGTTTCCCGTCATAACGCTCGTCGTGGATCCGGGGCCCACGGCCCCGGACGGGCTCAGACCCGCTTGGCCAGCAGCTGCTCGATCAGCGAGCCGCCCTTGTCGATGGCCGCCAGTTCCTCGGCCACCGCGTTCACGGTGTCGCGGATCTGGTCGGGGGTGTGCTCGGAGGTCAGGAAGAAACGCAGGCGCGATGCCCGCTCCGGCACCGCCGGGTGGATGATCGGCTGGACGTTGATGCCCCGGCGGAACAGCCGGTCCGACAGGGTGACGGCTTTCAGCGAGTCACCGACGATGATCGGCACGACCGCGAGGCCCAGGCTGAAGCCGGTGTCGAGGCCCAGCTTTTTGGCGGTCGCCAGGAACAAGGTGCCGTTCTGGCGCAGGCGCTCGACCCGCTCCGGCTCGGCATGCATCACCGCGAGGGCCACCTCGGCAGCGGCGGCGAGCGGCGGCGACATGCCGACGCTGTACACGAATCCGCCCGCCGTGTGCTTGAGGTACTCGATCAGGGCAATCGGCCCGCAGATGTAGCCGCCGCAGGTGGACAGGGTCTTCGACAGCGTGCCCATCCAGATGTCGACCTCCTTCGGGTCGACACCGCAATGTTCGAACAGGCCCGCGCCGGTGCGGCCGGTGACGCCGAGACCATGGGCCTCGTCGACCATCAGCCAGGCGTCGTAGCGCTTCTTGAGGGCCACGAGCCCGGCGAGGTCCGGCGCATCGCCGTCCATACTGTAGAGGCCCTCGACCACGATCAGCGCCCGGCGGTGCTCGTGGCGGGTCGACTGGAGCAGGGTCTCCAGGGCATCGAGGTCGTTATGCGCGAAGGAGCGCCGCTGCGCCCCCGAGAGTTGCGCGCCCGTGACGATGCTGTTGTGGGAGAGGGCGTCGTGGAAGATGACGTCGCCGGATTCCAGCAGGGCGCCGATCGTCGTGACGTTGGTGGCGTGCCCGCTCACCATCACGACGCAGCCCTCGGACTGATAGTGCTTGGCCAAAGCCTGTTCGAGGCTGATATGGCCCGGACGCTCCCCCGCCACGACACGGCTCGCCGACGAGGAGGTGCCGTAGGCATCGATCGCCTCGCGGGCGGCGTTGCTCACCCGCGGATGTCCGTTCAGGCCGAGATAGTCATACGACGAGAAGTTGGTGAAGGCCTTCTGGTCGATCCGGGTGGTTGCTCCGGCCTTGGCGTCGTGGACGCGGAAGAACGGGTTGCCCAGGCCGATCAGCTCCGCCGCCTGCCGCTGAAGCTTCAGCTCCCGGTAGCCCGGCAGGTTCTCGAAGTTCTGCGCCGCCGACTTCCCGGCCGGCGAGGCCGCTTTGACGGGGGCCGGGCGCGGCGTGGCGCGCCCGAGCCGGTTGGTCACGAAGCCGGCGAGCGCCGCCCGCCCGCCGTCCGGCCGTGCCGTGTCGGTCATGAGTTGGTCTCTTTGATCCCGCTGGACGTCTGCTCGATGAGTTCCTTGAGAGGCGCGATCATCTGCGCATCCACCTCACCGCCGACATGCTTCGCCACGAGGCTCATCGCGACGCCGGCGGTCTCATCCATGGGCGCGGAAACCGCCTGAATTAAGGACTCCGACAGTTCGGTGACGGTCATGCCCGAGGACAGGCCCGCGGGCGGCGCGTCGAGGGCGAAGCGCTCCTGCAGGCTGGCGCCGAGTTCGACGCCCATCAGCGAGTCGAGGCCGATCTCCGAAAGCTGGCGGACGCGGCTGATGTCGTCCTTCGGCAGGCGCAGGATCCGGGCGATGTCCTCGACGATCGCATCCGACACGGTCTTGCGGACCGCGTCGAGGTCGCCCCCCTTGAGGAGCGCCCCGATGTTGATCGCCTGGACGCCGCCGGCCTCGACCTGCTGGTCCGACCCGAGTTCCGCGTAGCTCGGCGAGCGCATGGTTGCGAGCCGCTCGCGCGCCTTGCCCCAATGCATCGCCGCGATGGCGATCACCGCCTCGTCGGGGGACGTCCCCTGGCATTCCAGCGCCTCGGCCATCAGGTCGAGGCAGCGGCGGGCCTCCATCGGCGTGACGCCGACGCGACCGGCCAGACCTTCCATGACCGCCCTGTTGCGGGCGAGCATGCCGACATCGCCGATGGCCCCCCAGGCCACCGCCAGGGCGGGTAGACCGCGGCGGCGGCGCTGGCGCGCCAAGCCCTCCATGAAGCCGTTGGCGGCCACGTAGGAGCCCTGACCGGGATTGCCGATGAAGGTCGTCGCCGAGGAGAACAGGACGAAGTAGTCGAGGCTCCGGTCACGGGTCGCGGCGTCCAGGTGCTGGGCGCCGATCACCTTCGGGCCGATCACCGCGTCGAGCGCAGCCGCGTCGATGTTGGAGATCAGGCCGTCCTGCAGCACCGCCGCGGCGTGGAGCACGCCCGCGAGCTTCTTGCCCTTCTGCTCGATCTCGGCGAGCAGACGGTCCACCGAGGCGCGGCTGGTGATGTCGACGGCCTTCGCCTCGACGGTCACACCCTGGGCCGACAGCTCGGCGACGATCGCCTTGGCCTCATCGGTGGCCGCCCCCTTGCGGCCGGCCAGCACGAGGTGCTTGGCACCCCGGTCGATCAGCCACCGCGCCGCCTCCAGGCCGAAGCCGCCGAGGCCGCCGGTCAGCAGGTGGACGCCCGTCTCCGAGACCGTGAACGGCTTCGCCGTATCCTTCATGATCGTGCCGGCCTTGGGCGGGCTGATCACGATCTTCCCGATGTGACCCGACTGCTGCATCAGCCGGAACGCGTCCGAGGTCTCGGCCGCCGTGAAGGGCTGGTAGGGCAGGGGCTTCAGGCCGCCGTCGTTGAACAGGGCCATCACCTCGCGGAACATCCGCGCGCCGTCGTCGCCCTGGTGCTGGATCACCTGATCGAGGTCGACGCCGAAGTAGCTGAGGTTCCGCCGGAACGGGCGCAGGCCGATATGGGTGTTGGCGACGTAGTCGCGCTTGCCCAGCTCGACGAAGCGGCCGAAGGGCCGCAGCGCGTTGAGCGAACGCTCCATCGCCTCGCCGAACAGGCTGTTCAGCACGATGTCGACGCCGTCGCCGGTGATCGCCCGGACCTCGTCCACGAAGGCGAGCGAGCGGGAATCGAGCACGTGCTCGGCGCCCAGCGCCTTCACGAGGGCCCGCTTCTCGCGGGAGCCGGCGGTGGCGATGACCCGCGCACCCTTCAGCTTGGCGATCTGCAGGGCCGCGAGGCCGACGCCACCCGCGCCGCCATGGACCAGCACCCACTCGCCGCGCCGCATCCGGGCGCAGGAAACGAGGCCGTAATAGGCGGTGAGGAAGGCCACCGGCACGGTGGCGGCCGCCATCGGGTCGAGGCCCTGCGGCATCGGCGCGACGACGAGGTCGGGCACCACGATATGCGTGGCGAAGCCCGACTGGGCGAAGGCGACGACCGGATCGCCGACCTTGAAGCCCTTCACGCCCGGGCCGACGGCCGTGACGCGGCCGGCGCATTCGAGGCCGAGGCGCGGGCCGGCGAAGCCGTCCTCAAGGATCTCCTCGGGGAGCATCGAGAGCGCCCAGAGCACGTCGCGGAAGTTGAGGCCGGTGGCCTCGACCGCGATCTCCATCTCGCCCTTGCCGGGGGCGCGGCGCTCGGCCGGACCCCAGACCATCTCGCTGAGGCCGCCGGTGTTGCTGCGCTCGAGCCGCGCGGCCTCGGCCGGGACGGTATCGGCCGGATCCCGGTGCTGCGGCCGGCCGGCGTGGAAGCGCACGACCTGGGTCCGCTCGTCGTCCAGCACGATCTCGGTCTCCGGCGTGCCGGAGAGGATCAGGTCGCGCAGGCGCTCCGAGGCGCGCTTCGACGACATCTCGGGGGAGAGGTCGATGCGGCGGACGTCGAGGTTCGGGGCCTCGTTGGCGAGGGTGCGGGAGAAGGCCCACACGCCGGCCTCGATGTTGGTGGTCTGGCCGCCGCGGTCGCGGGTGGCCCCCGGCGCCACGACCCACAGCCGGGTCTGGCGGGCGCCGAGATGCTCCGTGCAGCGCTTCAGGCTGAGGCAGCGGTCGCGCAGCCGCTCGGCCGCCTCGCCGCCGCGGGTGAAGGCGCCGGCTAGGAACACCACCGTGTCGGGGGTCTCCTTCTCCAGCTCCATCAGGGAGGTTTCGGAGTCGAGGATGATCGAGACATGCACGCCGCCCGCGACCAGCAGCGTCGCCAGGGAGGAGGCGGTCTCGGCCGCGAACTCGTCGTCGGAGCCGATGATGAAGGCGAAGCTCTGTGCCGGAGCCGGGCCCGGACGCACCGGCGCCTCGGCCGTCAGCAGGAGGTCGTCGCCGTTGGCGGAGGCCGCCCGCTCGACCTCGACCTTGACGAGGCCGTGGGCGCTCAGCGTGCGCTGCCAGCCCTCGATGTCCTCGAGCCGGCCCACGGGCATGCCGCCCACGGCCTCCTCGAACCAGCCGGTCGTGAGACCGAACACGAGGTCACGGAACAGGGACGCTCCCGGCTCGACCGCCACCAGCAGGCCGCCGGTGGCGAGCGCCCCGGCGAGCTGGCCCGGAAGGGACCGGTCGCCCCGGTGGAGGCTGCCGGCCGCCAGGATCAGGTCGAAGCTGCCGGGAGCGAGTTCCTCGGCGGTCTCGACCACGGCGGCGGCGCGTCCCAGGGACAGGCGGGCGCGCTCGGCGAGCCGGCGATCGGTCTCGAAGACGGTGAGCCGGGCCTCGGCGGCGGCCGCGAAGGTCGCGGTTTGCGCCGAGAGCGGGCCGAAGCCGACTTGGAGGACTCGCAGCGCCCGCTCCTTCGGGAGCTGGGCTCGGCTCCGCTCGATCAGGCTGGCGACCACGTCGGCGCCGTGGCGCGCGGTGGCCGAGCGCAGCACGAAGGCGTCGATCGCCCCCTGCGGCAGGGCGGGCGCGTCGGTCAGCTTCCCGGCGAGCAGCCGGTCGACCAGGGCGCCGACATCGGCGATCAGCACCAGTTCGGCCGAGAGATCCGGATGGTCACCGGCGATCCAGCGCATGATCTCGTCGGGCGCCGGCAACGCGGAGCCGTCGCCCAGCGTCCAGTTCTGGCCCGCGCGCTCGGCGAGGCCGCTGCTTTCCAGGGCGTAGAGGGCGTTCAGCAGCCAGGGGCGCAGGGCCTCGGGCACGCGGCTGTCGGTGACAGAGACGGTCGCACCCTGGGCCAACCCGGAGGCGAGGCGGTGGGCGAGCGAGGTCGCCCAGCCTTCCAGCAGGAGGTGCCCCGGAGACAGGGCGGCGTCGGCCGGCCCCTTCGCCTCGGCGGCCAGCGGGCGCAGCCGCGCGGCCACGCTCGGACGGCGTTCCATGGGGATCGCGGTCGGCTCGGTGGCGAGTTCCGGCACCTGCGAGATCGCGAAGGCCGCGAGGTCACCGCCGCTCTTGGCCCGCAGGGCCTGGAATCGGCCCTCGCGGATCGTGGCGACCACCGCCCCCTCGGCATCGAGGAGGGTGAAGTCCGCCAGGATCGAACGCTCGTTGCAGCGGCGTGTCCGGATGATCGAACGGGCGATCACCGCGCCGGGGCGCAGCAGGCGCACCTCTCCGAAGCGGACCGGGATGTAGGCCTTGCCGCCATTCTCGCCGAGAAGATCGGCGAAGAGCAGGATCAACCCGTGAAAACAGGCATCGAGCCGGTTCGGCACCAGGGCGTAGCGGCTGTCGGGCTCCGCCGGCAGCAGATCGGACACGATGGTGGCGTCGTCCAGCCGGGCGCTCATCGCCACCTGCTGGAAGCTCGGGCCGAAGGCCAGACCCGAGGCGAGGGCCTTGGCGTAGAGCGCGTCGCCGGTGAGCACGTGCTCGCCGGCGGTCTCGAAGCTGAAGCCGTTCAGGTCGGGGGCCTTCGGCGACGAGAAGGTGCCCTCGACGATCTTCGCCTGGGCGTGGAGCTGCCAGGGCGTCTGCGTCAGGCGCGGACGGCTCAGCACCTGGATGCCGTTGCCGGAGCCCGAGAGGCGCACCGCGACCTCGCGCAGGGCCTCCTCGGCGAACACCATCGGCGCCACGATCTCGAAATCAGCCAGCACGACCTCGTCGTCGCGCAGGGCCTCGCGGACGCAGGCCAGCGCCATCTCGACGAAGCCGGCGCCGGGCATGATCACCTGGCCGTCGACCTTGTGGTCCTCCAGCTCCGGCACGGTGACCGGATCGACGAAACCGTTCCATTCCAGTCCGTCGAAGGTCGTGCGCGACCCGATCAGCGGATGGTAGGGGCGGGGGCTCATCGCGCCGACGCCTTCGGTGGTGTCGGCGAGACGGAACGGCCGGCGCTGCCACGGATAGGTCGGCAGGCGGACATCGCCCTTGGGCGCATCGCCGAACAGCAGGGTCTCGTCGACCTGCGCGCCCTGGACCAGCGCGGCGCTGACCGCCTTGGCGATCGGATCGCCACCGGAGGCCTTGCGGTGCATCACGCCGACCGTGGCGGTCTCAATGCCGAGCGGCTCGACCGCGTCGCCGACATGGGACATGAGGGTCGCGCGCGGGCCGACTTCGACGAAGACGCGGGCGCCGCGGCGGGTCGCGTCCTGCACGGCTTCGCAGAAGCGCACCGGCTCGCGGATGTTGCGCCACCAGTAGCCGGCACCGAAATGGCTGCCGTCCAGCACGCTGCCGGTGACGGTGGAGACCATCGCGGTGGTGCCGGCCTTGGCCTTCAGCCCGGCGAGATCGCGCAGGAGCGGCTTCTCGGTCGGGTCCATCAGCCGGCCATGGAAGGCGTAGGCGAGGTCGAGCTTGCGGCCGCGGCGGCGCTTGCGCGACAGCGCCTTGAGTGCGGCGTCGATATCGGCCACCGGCCCGGCGACCGTGACGGCCTTCGGGCTGTTGTAGGCGGCGATGTCGAGGGACGGGTAGTCCTTCAGGAAGGCCTCGACCTCCTCGGACGGCATCAGCAGCACCGCCATGGTGCCCTGGCCGTGCGTCGTCTCCTGATGGTGGCTGCGGTAGTAGATGACCCGGACCGCGTCCTCCAGGCTCAGGATGCCGGCGGCCTCGGCGGCCGCGATCTCGCCCACGCTGTGGCCGAGGACATAGGACGGGATCAGACCCTTGGCCTTGAGGGCGGCCGTGGAGGCGCTCTCGATGGCGAAGATCAGCGGCTGCGAGACGCTGGTGAGCACGAGGCGCTCGTCCAGGTCGTCGGCGTAGAGGGCGTCCTTGAGCGACCAGTCGGAGTAGCCCTGGAACAGGGTGTCGATCCGGTCGAAGGCGGCGCGGAAGGCGGGGTTCTCCTCGTAGGCCTCGCGGCCCATGCCGGCCCACTGGCTGCCGTTGCCCGAATAGACGAAGGCCACCTCGGCGACACGGTCGACGGCGGTGCCGGTGAAGGCGTCCTGCGTGTCCTCGCCTTCGCCGACGGCGCGCAGGGCGGCAACCACGTCGGCCTTGCCGTCGAGGGCGATGGCGAGGCGGGCCGACATGCGCTCGCGGCGGTGGGCGACGGCGGCCGCGATGGTCGGAACCTGGGCGGGCTCGGCCTCCAGGCGTTCGGCGTAATCGAGGGCCAACTCGTTCAGTGCGGCCCGGCTCTGGGCCGAGAGCAGCAGCACCTGGGCTTCCGGCGCCGGGGCCGACTCGGCGGCCCTGGACCAGGCCGGGGCGTCGGTGATGACGACATGGGCGTTGGTGCCGCCGAACCCGAAGGAGTTCACGCCCGCGAAACGCTCGCGCGCGCCGCGGGTGATCGGCAGGGCCTTCCGCACCACGTGCAGGTTGAGGTCGTCGAAGGGGATCTCGGGATTCAGCTCAGCCGCATGCAGCGACGGCGGCACGAGGTCGTGCTCCAGCGCCAGCGTCGCCTTCATCAGGCCGGCAAGGCCCGAGACAGGCTCGGTGTGGCCGATATTGGTCTTGATCGAGCCGATCGGCAGCGGCGCCTGCCGGCCGCGGCCGAGCTTCGAGCCGATGGCCGAGGCCTCGATCGGATCGCCCACCGGCGTGCCGGTGCCGTGCGCCTCCATGAAGGCGAGGTCGTCGAGACCGATCTCGGCCTCGCGGTAGACCTTCTCCAAGAGGGCGCCCTGGGCGTAGCCCGAGGGCAGCGAGATGCCGGTGGTGCGCCCGTCGGAATTGATGCCCGAGGCCGCCACCACGGCGCGGACCGTGGCGCCGTTGCGCCGCGCGGCCTCGGCTGATTGCAGCACGAACACCACGCCGCCCTCCGAGCGCACGTAGCCGTCGGCGTTCTTCGAGAACGCCTGGCACAGGCCGGTGCGCGAGAGCATCTGCGCGGTGGAGAAGCAGATGAAGTTGAACGGGCTCGCCAGCACGTTGACGCCCGCGACGACGGCGGTGTCGACGCGGCCCGACCGGATCGCCTGGACGGCGTTGTCGAAGGCGACGAGGGAGGACGAGCAGGCCGTGTCGACCGTGAAGCTCGGGCCCTTCAGGTCGAAGATGTAGGAGATGCGGTTCGAGATGATCGAGAGCGTGTTGCCGGTGGCCGCATAGGCGTCGCCCGACGGCGCGTCGAGGATGCGCAGGTTGCCGTAATCGAGCGACGAGGCGCCGACGAACACGCCGATATTGCTGCCGGCCACGCTGGACGGGCGCAGGCCCGCATCCTCAAGAGCCTCCCAGGTCAGTTCCAGCAGCATCCGCTGCTGCGGATCCATCTGCTCCGCCTCGCGGGGCGAGATCCCGAACACCGCAGGGTCGAACGACCACACGTCGTCGATGACACCGGCGGCCCAGGTGTAGCTCTTGCCGCGCTCATGGGCGCGCGGGTGCGCGAACCGCTCCAGGGAGAACCGGTCGGCCGGCACCTTGCTGACGGCGCAGCGCCCCTCGGACAGGAGTGACCACAGCCCGTCGACGCTGGGGGCTCCGGGCAGTCGGCATGCGCGTCCGACGATCGCAATGTCTGTACGTTGTGTCACGTTCGGTTCGCACACGCTCGTTATCGGAAGTCGGCTCGGCTCTCGACGAGTGAGTACCCTCTCACCCCTTACTGTGGCACCATTGCGGTGTCCAACCAGCCCCAACGCGAGGTCATCCCTCTGCGGCGAAATTGCCAGAGGCTGTGACATGTATTCATCAGCGGCTTATCCAATCCCTGCGCCCAAAACGCCAAGATTGAACCGCTGGACCGCCTGTCGAGACGCGAACTCGACCACGAGAAAGCCACAGTTGCCCCTCGGGGGCGGCAGCCCGTCTAGCGGCATCGGGCCCGATTCCGGAAGAAATCTTCGCGCGCCGGCGCAGATCCCGCACAGGAATTCAGGCCCGTCGGTCGCCACCGCGATGATCAAGACCCGTTCCGCGCGACGCTCTCCTTGGTTCGTCCGACGCCGCAATAGGTGAAACCGTGTCGCGCCGCGCTCGCGGGGTCGTAGATGTTGCGCAGGTCGATCAGCACGGGGGCCGATCCGTCGGAGGACATGATCTGACGCAGCCGGTCGAGGTCCAGCGCCCGGAACGCGTTCCACTCGGTGACGATCACCAGGGCGTCCGCACCCTCCGCGCAGGCATAGGCGTTCTCGGCGTAATCCACAGCCGGCATCAGGATCCGGGCCTGCTCCATGCCCTCCGGATCGTAGGCGCGCACCTTCGCCCCCGCATCCTGAAGCCCGGCGATGATCGCCAGCGAGGGCGCATCGCGCATGTCGTCGGTGTTCGGCTTGAAGGTCAGGCCGAGCAGCGCCACCGTCTTGCCGCGTACGCTGCCGCCGCAGGCCTTGATCACCTTGCGGGCCATGGCGCGCTTGCGCTGGTCGTTGACCGCCACCACCGTCTCGACCATCCGCAGCGGGGTGCCGGCATCCTGGGCGGTCTTGACCAGCGCCAGCGTGTCCTTGGGAAAGCACGAGCCGCCGTAGCCCGGCCCGGCATGCAGGAACTTCGACCCGATCCGGTTGTCCAACCCGATGCCGCGGGCCACCGCCTGAACGTCGGCGCCGACCGCCTCGCACAGGTCCGCGATCTCGTTGATGAAGGTGATCTTGGCCGCCAGGAACGCGTTCGCCGCGTATTTGGTCAGTTCGGCGGTGCGCCGCGCGGTGACCATGATCGGGGCCTGATTGAGATAGAGCGGCCGGTAGACCTCGCGCATCACGGCCTCTGCCCGCGCCTCCTCGGCGCCGACCACGATGCGGTCGGGACGCTTGAAGTCGGCGATGGCCGCGCCCTCGCGCAGGAACTCGGGATTGGACACCACCGCGACGTCCGCGCCGGCATTGGTCTCGCGGATGATGCGCTCGACCTCGTCGCCGGTGCCCACCGGCACGGTCGACTTCGTCACCACCACGGTGAAGCCCGAGAGCGCCCCGGCGATCTCCCGGGCGGCATCGAACACGAAGCTCAGGTCGGCGAAACCGTCGCCGCGGCGGGACGGCGTGCCCACCGCGATGAACACCGCGTCGGCCTCGGCCACGGCCTCCCGCATCGATGTGCTGAATGCGAGCCGGCCCTGGCGGACATTCTCGGTCACCAGCGCGTCGAGGCCGGGCTCGTAGATCGGCATGCGGCCGGCATTCAGGCTCGCGATCTTGTCGGGATCCCGGTCGATGCAGACGACCGCGTGGCCGAAATCGGCGAGGCATGCCCCGGAGACCAGGCCGACATACCCGGCCCCAATCATCGCAATCCGCATCGGGCCCTCCCGGCAGCTCGCCCAGCGGCTTGCTGCGATGCAACATGATCCCGGCCGCCAGACGATGCAAGCCGGGCCAGCCTGGATCCGGTCCAGTCTGTCACGGGAATGCAACACCCGCGAAGGATGACTGTAGTTTGACAGCCACCGGGGCGCCGCGCGCCGGCGGCCGGGCCGCGCGCCGCCGATCCGCGAATGGAGGCGGGGCGGCTTCGCAGCGCGGACGGCTTCCTGTAGAAGCGCCACCGCCCGAAGGGGAGGCCGCAGATCCGCCCCCGAGGACCCGACCCAAGGATCGGCGAAGGACCGCGATGACCGAATTGCCCAACGTGCACGTGCGTGCCGAGGTCCTGGCTCAGGCGCTGCCCCACATGCAGCGCTACGACCAGGAGATCGTGGTCATCAAGTACGGCGGCCATGCCATGGGCGACCGGGCCGCGGCCGAGGATTTCGCCGAGGACATCGTCCTCCTGGAACAGTCCGGGCTGAAGCCGATCGTCGTGCACGGCGGCGGGCCGCAGATCGGCAAGATGCTCGACCGGCTCGGCATCCAGTCTGAGTTCCGCGGCGGCCTGCGCGTCACCGACGAGGCCACTGTCGAGGTGGTCGAGATGGTCCTGGCGGGCCTGATCAACAAGCAGATCGTCGGCTGGATCTCCGCCGAGGGCGGCCGGGCGGTCGGCCTGTGCGGCAAGGACGGCAACATGGTCCGGGCCAAGCGGGCCATGAAGACCGTCGTCGATCCCGAGAGCCACGTGGAGCAGACCGTCGATCTGGGCCTCGTCGGCGAGCCGGATCACGTCGAGCGCGGCGTCCTCGACGCGGTGCTGAAGGCCGAGCTGATCCCGGTCCTGGCGCCCGTCGCCTACGGCGCTGACGGCCAGACCTACAACGTCAACGCCGACACCTTCGCGGGGGCGATCGCCGGGGCGCTTCGGGCCAAGCGCCTGCTGCTGCTCACGGACGTGCCGGGCGTGCTCGACAAGGACAAGAAGCTGATCCCGGAACTCACCGTGGAGGATTGCCGGCGCCTGATCGCGGACGGCACCATCACGGGCGGGATGATCCCGAAGATTGAGACCTGCATGTATGCGCTCGAGCGCGGTGTCGAGGCGGTGGTCATCCTCGACGGCAAGGTCAACCATGCGGTGCTCCTCGAGCTGTTCACCGATTACGGCGCCGGCACCCTGATCCGTCGGGGCTGAGAATCGGACCGACCCGCACCGCGCCGCCTCCCGGCGCGGTGCCGCCCGCATCGGTGGCGGCAACATCTGCGCCCGCCGCGCATTGTCGTACCCCGCCCACGAGACCAGCCCCGGACAAGCATCAAACTTGCGAGCTTGACCGTTCCGGTCCACAGATTCCGTGGGTATCAGCAACCTGAGGGGTTCCGGTGCACCACCCCGGCAAGGCCCAGTTCACCACCCCAGCGGCGCGCGGCTTCGCCGACGTCGACACCTGGGTGTTCGACCTCGACAATACCCTTTACCCGAGCGATGCCGCGGTCTGGCCGAAGGTCGACGAGCGCATCACCCTGTACGTGATGCAGCTCTACGGACTCGACGGGATCTCGGCGCGCGCGCTGCAGAAGCATTTCTATCACCGCTACGGCACGACGCTGTCGGCGCTGATGGTCGAGGCGGGCGTCGATCCCCACGATTTCCTCGACTTCGCCCACGACATCGATCACTCGTCGATCAAGCTCGACAAGAGCCTCGGCGACGCGATCGAGCGGCTGCCCGGGCGGAAGCTGATCCTGACCAACGGGTCGCGCCGGCACGCCGAGACCGTCGCCGCCAAGCTCGGCATCCTCGATCATTTCGAGGACGTGTTCGACATCGCCGCCGCCGACTTCGTCCCGAAGCCGGAACGCACGACTTACGAGCGGTTCCTGGAGAAGCACGCCGTCGAGCCGACCCGCGCGGCCCTGTTCGAGGACATCGCCCGGAACCTCGCGGTGCCGCACGACCTCGGCATGGCCACCGTGCTGGTGGTGCCGAGGGTCACCGATCCCTACCGCGAGGCCTTCGAGCAGGAGGCGGTGCGCGAGCCGCATATCGACCACATCACGGACGACCTCGCCGCCTTCCTGGCCGCCTGCGTGCTGCCCGAGGCCGAGGCGGCGCGAGAGCCGGTCGACCGGGACCGTCGCTGAACCGCGTCCAACGGCAATCGACAAGCCGGCAACGATCCTGTAGAGAGCCGCCCAACTCACAACAGGATCGCCGAAATCCTGGCGCCGATCGCCCATGAGGGGCGAAGCGGCGCGACGGCCGGAGCTATGCCATGAACATCATCGAGCAGCTGGAGCGCGAGGAAGTCGCGCGCCTCGCCAAGACCATCCCGGATTTCGAGCCGGGCGATACGCTGATCGTCAACGTCCGCGTGAAGGAAGGCGAGCGCACCCGCGTTCAGGCCTACGAGGGCGTCTGCATCGCCCGCTCGGGCGGCGGCCTCAACGAGAGCTTCACGGTCCGCAAGATCTCCTACGGCGAGGGCGTGGAGCGCGTCTTCCCGGTGCACTCGCCGATGATCGATTCGATCAAGGTGGCCCGTCGCGGCAAGGTGCGTCGCGCCAAGCTGTACTACCTCCGCGACCGCCGCGGGAAGTCGGCCCGCATCGTCGAGCGCACCGACCGCTACAAGACCAAGGACGCCCCGGCCGCCGCGCCCACCGCCGCCGAGTAAGCTGTCCGAATCGCTCCGCAGGCCGGAGCGATCGCCCGGTTTCAGACCGGCCCGGCTCAGCCGGGCGGGTTTTTCTTGGCCGGCCGCCCCGTCCCGGGCCGCGATACGATCCGCTCAGG
>NZ_BACT01000418.1:0-11705 GCF_000333255.1 Methylobacterium sp. B1
TCGGCGGGCCGCACGGTCGTGGCCCGGGACGCGAAGGGTCGCGAGAAGACCTTCGAAGCGCCTTCCTCCGCCCGCGGCCTCGTATTCGCGCCCAAGGGGTATCGCCTCGGAGTCGCCCACTACAACGGCGTGAGCCTCTGGTACCCGAACCTGGAGACGCCCGCCGAGGTGATCGGCTGGAAGGGTTCGCATATCGACGTGACGTGGTCGCCGGATGGGCGGTTCGTGGTCTCCACCATGCAGGAGAACAGCCTGCACGGCTGGCGGCTCCAGCCGGATCGCGGCCACATGCGGATGTCGGGCTATCCCGGCAAGGTCCGCTCGATGTCCTGGTCGTTCGATGGCCATTGGCTCGCCACGAGCGGCGCCGAGGCGGCGATCATTTGGCCGTTCGACTCCAAGGAGGGACCGACCGGCAAGGCTCCGCGGGAATGCGGCGTCCGTCCGGCCCGCGTGTCCCGGGTGGCGTTCCACCCGAAGGCGCCGGTTCTGGCCATGGGCTACGAGGATGGCTGCATCCTGCTGGTCCGCTTCACCGACGCGGCCGAACTCCTGGTCCGTCCGGCCGTATCGGGCAGCGGCGTGACCGCGCTCGCCTGGGATGGCCGAGGCGGCCGATTGCTGTTCGGCTGTGCCGACGGCAAGGCGGGCTTGCTGACGCTGCCCGGCTGACGCTGCCGGGCTGAAGCCTGTCGCGGCTCCGGCTGGAACCGCGACCATCGGCATGTTCTTTGTCCGGGGTCGATTCCCGCACCAGAGGCCAGACATGTTTCGCGTGTTCCGCACCCTCGGCCTCGCGCTCGGCCTGTTGGGCGGCGTCGTCGCCGCGCAGGCGCCGGAATTCGCTCAGCAATACGCTCAGCGGCTCGGCGGCGCCGCCGACGAGCTGCGTCGCCAGGTGGCCGTGCTCGTATCCGACGCGCAGGCATCCGGCACGACCCGCGACGGCGCCGTCGATCGGCTGCGCGCCAATCCGGATCAGCTGGTCGCCCGCCGCGGCGACGCTGCCCAGGCGGACATCGCGCGTCTCGCCCGCCTGAGCGCCCAGCAGCAGGCCCTGGCCTCGGCGACGAGCCCCCTCGGGCGCGTCGTGGCGATGCTGCGCGATCCCGACCTGCCCGTGGCCGAGGCGGCCTATCGGGACTTCAGCCCGGCCATCCCCACCAGCGCCGACGGCCTTGCCGCGGGCCTGATCGGGTTCTTCGTCGCGTGGGGCGGCTGGCGCGTCGCCTCGGATGTGGGCCGGCGGGCGGTGCGTCGGCGCCCGCGGGAGACTGCAACCGTCGCCTGAGCGCGGTTCACGCGCCCGAGAGTGTGGCGCCACGTCTACAGCAGCTTGCGCGAGCCTTGCGTATCGAGCAGGGATCCGGCCGTCCCGGTCCGGAAGAAGGCGCATGATGCCGCGCGCGTCGACCTCCACCACCATCGATCCGGCGCTCGACGCCGCCGCCTTGCTGCGGCGCATCGGCTTCTTCGGTCTGTTCGTGGTTCTCCCGGTCCTGGCGCAGGTCGCCCGCCGCGCCTCGGTGATCCTCGCACCGATCGCCGTGATCCTGCTGATCATCGCGAGCGTCATCGACCGGCGCCAGCGTCCGGTGCGCCCGGCGACCTACCGCCTCCTGACCGCTCCGGCCTTCCTGGCCGGGATGCTGGTGGTCCTGTGGTCGGCTCTCTCGCTGACGTGGACCCCGTTCCTCGGGCCGGCCCTGGAGCGTCTGGCCAATCTGGGCGCCACGATCGGCCTCGCCCTCCTCGGCTATCTCGCGCTCCCCGACCGGATGCGTTCGGCGAATCTCTACCTCCTGCCCCTCGGCGTCGTGGCAGGCGGGATCGTGGCGATCATGCTCGGGTTGTTCGGCGCCCACATGGCGCCGTCCGGTGTCGAGGATGACGGCGCGCTGGATCGCGGCCTCGTCCTGCTGATCCTTCTGCTCTGGCCCGCGCTCGCATGGCTGCGATCCCGTCGCCGCGACCGGGAGGCGCTCGGCCTCGCGCTGCTGGTCGCCCTCGCCCTGACGGTCCAGCCGGACGGGACCCAGATCGCCGCACTGTCGGTCGGCGCCGTCGCCTTCGCGGTGACGAGCTACCGGCCGCGGTTGGGCGTGATGCTCACCGCCGTCCTCTCGGCAGCTCTCCTCGCGGCTGCGCCGCTTCTGCCCTTCCTGGCGCGGCCGGTGGGCGCCGCCCTCATGGGGCCGCTCGCGCCCCCCGTGCTGTCGCTGAAGAGCTGGCAGAAGGTGGTGACCGCCGATCCAGTGCGGCTGATCACCGGGCACGGCTTCGAGACGGCCCTACGCGGCCGCTTGGTCGGCCTCCTGCCGGCCAATGCTCCGACCACGGCGTTGTTCGAGTTCTGGTACGAGCTCCGGATCGTCGGTGCGCTGGCCGCCGCCTTCGCCCTGTATGCATCGATTCGGCGGGCTGGGCGGGACGGGCCGGCCCTGGTGCCGGGGGCGATGGGCTGCTTCGCGGCCGCCTTCACGGTGGCCTGCCTGAGCGTGGGGCTGACGGCGGTGTGGTGGCTGACGACCGTCGCCATCGCCATCGTGGTCTTCGTCGCTGTGGAGCGAGGTCAGTTCCGAACCAGCCGGCCGAAGGTGGCCAAGCTGCCCAGGATCCAGGCCCGCGAGGAGTAAGCGGTCAGGCGCGCAGGAAGCCGTGCAGGCGGATCCAGGCCAGGAACAGGCCGGGCCACGCCGCCACGGGGGTACCGGGCGCACCGAGGCCGAACCCGTGGCCGCCGCGCTCGAACAGGTGCAACTCGGCCGGAACCCGCGCCTTCCGCAGGGCCGAGAACATCAGCAGCGGATGGTCGGCCACGGCGATGGGATCGTCGATGGCCTGAACCAGGAAGGTCGGCGGCGTCTCGGGCCCGACCTGCAGGTCCACCGAGTAGGTCTTCATCTCGTCGGGGGTGACGTCGTCGCCGACCAGGATGCGGCGGGTCGCGGTCCGGTCGAACGGCTTGCGCATGGTGATGACCGGGTAGATCAGCCCGGCCAGCGCCGGCCGGATCGGCAGGGCATCGGCGGTGTCGACGCCCGCGTACAGGTCCCGGGCGCTGCCCACCGCGGTTTCGCCCATCAGGTGGCCGCCCGCCGAGAACCCGAGGACGCCGACCCTGCCGGGATCGATGCCGAACTCCGCGCCGCGCGCCCGGACGAGCCGCAGGGCGCGTTGGGCGTCCTGCCGCGGCGCGTCCGGTCCCGAACCCCAGCCCTCCGCCGGCAGTCGGTAGACGAGGAGGAAGACCGTGATCCCGGCGGCGTTCAGGACCCGTCCGACCGGCACGCCCTCGTTGCCGAGCGAGATGAACTCGTATCCGCCACCCGCGGCGACGATCATGGCGGCGCCGTTCGGATTGGCCGGTCGCATGACCAGCAAACAGGGCCGCGACACCCGGGTGATGTCCCCGAATCGGCCCTCGACGTAGCGGTAACCGTCCGCCTTCGGCCCGTCGCCGCCGCCGGGCGCTTCGCCGGGCCACAGATCGATCACCTGCAGATCCGCGCCGGGCAGGGAGCGCGGAAGCGCCCGGACCGCCTCGTGCGGCGCCGGCTGGGGCGCCGTCTCCCCGGGGACCTCCGCGCGGGCGGTGCGAAGGCCCAGGATGCTTCCGAGGCCCGCGAGCAGGAAACGGCGGTCGAGCCGCAAGGGCATCCCCTCTGATCAAGCCGCGCACGGGGCCGCTCGTCGGCGGTCCCGACTCCTTAAGATGAGCGGGTCAAACGCCCCGGCAACCGCCGTCGGTTCCGTCGTGTCCGCGCGCGTCAGGCCTTTCGCGCAATGATCGCGACATAGAAACCGTCGGTCCCGGTCCGAAGCGGGCTCATCTGGATCCCGTGGGCGGTCCTCCGCACCGCCGCCCGGAGCGAATCCGGTCCTGCCGCCAGCACCTCCTCCGCCGGGACGACATCGAAGCGACCGCGCCAGCGCGACAGCAGACCGGACACGGCTGCGTCGTTCTCCGCCGACAGCAGCGAGCAGGTGATGTAGACGATCCGGCCGCCGGGCCTGACGAGCCGCGCCGCCCGGTCCAGGACCTGCGCCTGTTCGGCGGTGCGCAGCGCGAGGCTTCCCGGCCGCAGACGCCATTTGGCGTCCGGATTCCGGCGCCACGTCCCGGATCCGGTGCAGGGCGCATCGACCACGACCCGATCGACTTTACCGTCGAGATCCTCCAGCACATCGGCCCGTGCCTTGCCGCTCCGCGGGGTCCGCACCTCGGCCACCGCGCCGGACCGGCGCAGGCGTTCGTGGATCGGCGCGAGCCGGCGCGGATCGCCATCGGTGGCGATCAGTCGGGCCTCGTTCCGGGTCTCGGCCGCCAGGGCCAGGGTCTTGCCGCCACCGCCGGCGCATAGGTCGACGATGATCTCGCCGGCCCGGGGGGCGGCCAGGAGTGCGGCGAGCTGTGATCCTTCATCCTGGATCTCGTACCAGCCGTCCAGGAACTCCGCCTCCACGTGCAGCGCCGGACCGCGCCCATCGGCCCCGATCGGAATGCGCAGACCCGCCGGCGCGTGGGGTGTCGGCGCGGCATCGAAGGCCGCCAGCGCCGGCAACACCGCGTCGCGGTCGCCGCGCAGGGCGTTCACCCGGATATCGAGGGGGGCCCGCCGCGCCAGCGCCTTCAGCTCCGGGACGAGGTCGTCGCCGAGCGTGGCCGCAAGATCCGGAAGCACGAAGGCCGGGGCGTCGCCCGCGACTTCGGGAGGAGCGTCGTGCAGCGTCCCACCGTCGAGACGGGCGCGCTCGTCGTCGCTGAGGGGTGCGGGCGCGAAACGCTCCCCGGTGAACAACGCCGCCACCGAAGCGGCGGCGAGGCCCTGCTGGAGTCGCAGCGTGCCGATCAGGATGGCACGCGGCGTCTCAGCGCCCATGATCCAGGCCGCCGAAGCCCGGCGCCGCAGAGCATCGTAGACGAGGCTGGCGATGCCCGCGCGGTCACCCGAACCGGCGAAACGATGGGCGAGGCCCCAGTCCTTGAGGGCGTCGGCGGCCGGCCGGCGACGCTCGGCGATATCGGTCAGGACTTCGATGGCGGCGGAGCAGCGAGCGGCGGGAGTCAGGGGTCGGATCCTCCGGAATGGGTCGGCGACGACGCGAAACGGCCACGCTTGGCCCACGATGCAGCCACGATACGGCCGAGCTTCCTGCACCTTCGGGGCGCAGATCGTGCCGCGGTTGGGCCGCCGTGCGGGCCGCCACGTGTCGTATGGCATCCGCCCGTCCCGGACCAGTGTGGTCCGCCGCCGGGCGCATACCGGGAGTACCTCAGCCCATGACGTCCATTGTACGCGTCGCCCTCGCGGCCCTGGTGACCGCCTCCCTCGCCGCCTGCGCGAGCGCCCCCGCCGCGCAGCCGGACCTGACGCCGCCGCCGCGCCCGCGGGTCGATGCCAAGACGCAGCTGGAATACGGCACGCCGCCCGCGCCGCCCCCCGGCCGCTACTGAGACGTCAGCGCGGGGCGCGGCTCAGGCCGTTTCCCGCACCCGCCGAGCCTCGTAAGCCTTGAGGCCGGTATAGACCGCGGTCAGGACCGGGAACGAAACCTCCGGCGCAAGCCGCTGGCCGCGGGCGATCAGATCGCCGATCACGTGATCCGCCTCGATCCGACCCTTGCTCTCGATGTCGCGCAGCATCGAGGCCGTGAAGGTGGATCCGGCCGCCGTCAGCTGCGCCCGCGCCCGCTCGGCCACGATGGCGCGCGGCTCGAAGTCGCTCGATGCGGCCACGATCGTGCATTCGGCATGGAGCGCTTCGATCAGGGCGGTCCCCTCGGGCGCCGCCACGATGTCGCCGACCGCGGCGCGCATCAGCGTGGTCGCTCCGGCGAGCGTCGCCAGGAACACCCATTTCTCCCACATCTCCTGCAGGATCACGTCGCTCAGGCGCGGCTGGAACTTCAGGCCGCGCATCATGGCGTCGACAGCCTCGATCCGCGCCGAGCGCGACCCGTCCCGCTCACCGTAGGTGATGCTGCACAATTCGCTCATGTGGCGGATCGCACCGTCCGGCGCGACCGTCGCCGCGATGGCGCAGGAGCCGCCAAGCACGCGCTCGGCGCCGAACCGGGCGTCGAGCGCGTCGAGATGCGACATGCCGTTCAGCACGGGCAGGATCGCCGTGTCCGCACCCACCGCCGGCGCCAGATCCGAGATGGCGCTGTCGAGGTCGTAGGCCTTGCAGGACAACAGGATCAGGTCGAACCGCCCGGCCTCGCCCAGATGGTCGGCCGTCACGGTGGGCGGATCGGGCAGGTGCAGATCGCCGAGCGGGGAGCGGACGTTCAGGCCGTCCGCGGCGAGCTTCGCCGCCCGGGCCGGCCGGACCAGGAAGGTCACGTCGGCCCCCGCCTCGGCGAGACGCGCCCCGTAATAGCCGCCGGTCGCGCCGGCCCCGACGATCAGCGTGCGCATCGGTCCCTCAGGTCCGCGACGGATAGTTCGGGCTCTCGCGGGTGATCGTCACGTCGTGGACGTGGCTCTCGCGCAGTCCGGCATTGGTGATGCGGATGAACTGCGCCCGCTCCTGGAACTCGGGGATCGTGGCGCCGCCGACATAGCCCATGGCGGCGCGCAGGCCGCCGGCGAGCTGGTGCAGGACGTTGCCCACGGGGCCCTTGTAGGGGACCTGCCCCTCGATGCCCTCCGGCACGAGCTTGTGGGTGTCGTTCACCTCGGCCTGGAAGTAGCGATCGGCCGAGCCGCGGGCCATGGCGCCCACCGAGCCCATGCCCCGGTACGACTTGTACGAGCGGCCCTGGTAGAGGAATACCTCGCCCGGCGCCTCGTCGGTGCCGGCGAGCAGCGAGCCGAGCATCGCCACGGAGGCGCCGGCCGCGATCGCCTTGGCGAGGTCGCCCGAGTACTTGATGCCGCCGTCGGCGATCACCGGAATGCCGGCCTCGCTGGCGGCCTCGACGGCCTCCATCAGGGCGGTGAGCTGCGGCACGCCGACGCCCGCGACGATGCGGGTGGTGCAGATCGAGCCCGGCCCGATGCCGACCTTGATGGCGTCCGCGCCGGCATCGATCAACGCCTTGGCGCCGTCCCGCGTCGCCACGTTGCCGGCGATGACCTGCACGGCGTTCGAGAGCTGCTTCACCCGGGCGACGGCGTCGAGCACCTTGATCGAGTGACCGTGGGCGGTGTCGACCACGATGACGTCGCAGCCGGCGTCGATCAGGCGCTCGGCCCGCTCGAAGCCGCTGTCACCAGTCGTCGTGGCGGCGGCGACCCGCAGGCGGCCCTGCTCGTCCTTGACGGCGTGCGGGTAGGCGACCCGCTTCTCGATATCCTTGACGGTGATCAGGCCGATGCACCGGTAATGGTCGTCGACGACCAGCAGCTTCTCGATCCGGAACTGGTGGAGCAGGCGCTTGGCCTCGTCCTGGGTCACGCCCTCGCGGACCGTGATCAGGCGGTCGCGGGTCATGAGCTCGGCAACCGGCTGGGCCGAATTCGTCGCGAAGCGGACGTCGCGATTGGTGAGGATGCCGACGAGCTTGCCCCGCGAACCGTTCGGGCCGCGCTCGACCACCGGAATTCCGGAGATCCGATTGAGCTTCATCACCTCGAAGGCGTCGGCCAGCGTCTCGTCGGGATGGATGGTGATGGGATTCATCACCATGCCGGACTCGTACTTCTTGACGAGGCGGACCTGCTCGGCCTGCTCCGGCGGCTCCAGGTTGCGGTGGATGACGCCCATGCCGCCATTGGCCGCCATGGCGATGGCCATCGGGGCTTCCGTCACCGTGTCCATGGCCGAGGCCAGGATCGGCAGGTTCAGGGGGATTGTGCGGGTGAGCCGGGAGGCCACGTTCACTTCGGTGGGCATCACCGAGGAGGCGGCGGGCCGCAGGAGCACATCGTCGAAGGTGAGGCCCTCGATGATCGATGCGGTTTCTACTCGGGCCATGTGCCAACTTTCCTCGGACGGGGGCGCGCAGGGATCGCGCTGCGGGATCGGGTTGGCAAGTGCCAGTATCACGGGCTCCGCGACGGCGCCAATGCGCGCGCGACGCGTCGCAACCCGAAAACACGCAGGGCTCGCGGCTTATCCACGCCCGGTCGGGTCGCGGGGCGGTGCGCGCAGTCCCCGCGACGGTTGATCGCAACCGTCAGCCGCCCTTCGTCTCGGATGAAGCCAAGCGACCCAGGGCGGCGCCTTCGCGTGTAGCGCCGTCGTGGATTGCTTCGCCCGCGAAGACCGGGTTGGCGGCTTGCGCCCTAGCGCATGGCCGGCGTGGCCGGCCCCTTGTCGGTATATTCGGGCGGCAGGCCAATATAATCGCCGAGCATGCCGTCGATGCCGGGCGCGCGGCCGAAGGCCTCGCAATCGGGGTCCAGCGGCGCCTCACCGAGCGTCGTGACGCGGATCCGGTCCCAGGTCGGCAGCGTGTTGGGGGCCGTGAACGGGTCCTCGCCGGTCGCCAGCATGTAGCCGAAATCCTGGCCGAACTCGCCGGCGAGGTCGTAGGCGTCGCTGGCGCGGGAGAAGCGCGGCTGGCTGGTGAAGGAATTCGCCGCTCCGCCCCAGACCATGGCGGCCCGCTGCTCGCGACGCCGGTCCAGAGCCTCGGCCTCGACGGTCAGGCTCCCGAGCCCGATCGGCACCCGCGGGATCGGCACGCGCCCAACCCCCTCCGCGAAGCTGAGACCCAGCTGCGAGGCCACGGTCACACCCGCCGAGCCCGCGATGGTCGCGCCGGCGCCGAGGAGATCCGTCGGATCCACGCGGGTGACCTGCGCGCGCACGGTCAGATCCGCGTCGCGGCTGGTGACGATGTCGTACTTCAACGACAGGTCATAGCAGAGCGCCCGGTCGGCGGCGTTCGCGATGAGCCGGCGCTCGGCCGCGGTCAGGGGCGCCGCACCGGAGACGTCGGCGTGAAACGCCGTCGGGATGATGCGGACCGTGCGCGCCTTCGCCAGCGCGGGCCGGTCGACGTAGATCCGCGAGGCCGAGGCGACCTGATCGCTGGACTTCAGCCGGTCGTAGCGCGTCAGCGAGCCGCGATCGTTGAGCAGGACGGTGCCGCAGGCGGCAACCATCGAGAGAAGGGCGACGCCGGCGGCGATCCGCGCCACGGAGCGGACCTTGCTGGGGCTGGGCTGCATCGAAATCCTCGCGCGCCGGCCCCGGGCCGGCTGGAGCGGCCTCACGGACGCGTGATGGAAACTTAGCCATTGGCGCACCCGCAAAAAAGGTGGCTCCGCGCCGCGGCTCAACCTCTGTTGCACGATGGATACATTCGCGAAACACGAGGGTGCGAGGTGGCCGCGCTTCCGTGCAACCGCGGCGGCGCGACACGCGTCTGCTGTGTGATGCCTGCGACCGCTCAAAGACCGCTCTGGATCGTCCGCTGACGGGTCGCACCGCCCTTTTCATGGAGAACACCGATTCCACGGTGATCGCCACAGCGCTGCCGAGCATCGCGGCGAGTCTCCATGAGGACCCGATCGCCCTCAAGCTCGCGCTGACCTCCTATCTGGTCAGCCTCGCGATCTTCATCCCGGTGAGCGGCTGGATGGCCGACCGCTACGGGTCGCGGACCGTGTTCCGCGCGGCCCTCGTGGTGTTCATGGCGGGCTCGCTGGCCTGTGCGGCCGCGAACGGGCTCGCGTGGTTCGTCGCGGCGCGGTTCCTCCAGGGAATGGGCGGCGCCATGATGGTGCCGGTCGGGCGGCTCGTGGTCCTGCGCAGCGTGCCGAAATCGCAGCTCGTCACCGCCCTCGCCTATCTCACCTTTCCGGCTCTCGTCGGCCCGGTACTGGGTCCGCCGGTCGGCGGCCTGATCACGACATGGTTCGACTGGCGGTGGATCTTCTTCATCAACCTGCCGATCGGCTGTGCCGGGATCGTGCTGGCGAGCCTGTACTTCGAGGACATCCGCGAGGCGGAACGGCCGCCCCTCGACCTGCTCGGCTTCGCCCTGCTCGGCACCGGGCTGGCGGCGCTGATGCTCGGGCTGGCCTCGCTGGGCCGACATCTGCTGCCGGCCACGATCTCCTGGGGCTGCCTCGCGGCGGGCGCGATCCTGCTGCCGCTCTACTGGGCGCATGCCAGGCGGATCGCCCACCCGATCGTGCGCCTCGACCTGATGCAGCGGCCGACCTTCCGCGTCGCCGTGCTCGGCGGCAGCCTCTTCCGGATCGGCACCGGCGCGATCCCGTTCCTGCTGCCGCTGATGCTGCAGGTCGGCTTCGGCCTCGATGCCCTGCAGTCCGGCCTGATCACCTTCGCGGCGGCAGCCGGCGCGATGTTCGTGAAGACCCTGGGTCCGCGGATCCTGCGCCGCACCGGATTCCGCGCGCTGATGGTCTGGAACGCCGTGCTGGCGTCGGCCTTTCTGGCGGTGAACGGGTTCTACACGGCGCAGACGCCGCACTGGATCATGGTGGGCCTGCTGTTCATCGGCGGCTGCGCGCGCTCGATCCAGTTCACCTGCATCAACGCCATCGCGTATGCCGACCTCGAATCGCGCGAGATGAGCGCGGCCACGAGCTTCGCCAGCGTCTGCCAGCAATTGTCGCTGAGTCTCGGCGTAACGCTCGGCGCGCTGGCCCTGGAAGGAACGGCCCATTGGCATGGCCGAACGCAGATCGCGGCCGCCGATTTCGGGCCGGCTTTCTTCGCCGTGGCGGTGATCTCGGCAGCCTCCGTTCTGGCGTTCCGCAATCTGTCGCACGATGCCGGCGCGGAGATCTCCGGGCGCAAGAGGGTCGCAGCGCCGCCGTCCGCGACCGCCGAGATGAGGCCCCGCCACGGCTGATCAGGCGGCAGCCCGGGCGGGCGGGCGCCCGGCCGCCCGCTTGCCTCCGCCCCGCGACGCGGCGGCCTTGCCGGACGCCTTCGCGGATGCGGGCTTCGGGCTCGGCGCCGGGGCGCGGTTTCCGGCACGCCAGCCCTGCCAGCTCAGGGCGCCCGGGCCGCTCAGGGCGTACATGAGGAATCCGCCCACGAGACCGAGATCGGCGAGCATCAGCGTGCGCTCGGCGATCGCGGCGGGTCCGACGTAGTGCCAGAACGGGTGGAGCACGAAGGCCGTCACGGCGGCGAAGACGGCGAGCGCCAGACCGGTCAGCCGCGGCAGCACGCCGAGGATGAGCGCCAGCGGGCCGAAGACCTGCACCACGACGGCGGCCGTGGCGACACCGTTCGGGAAGGGCATGCCGGCGCCGGCAAGCGTCAGCGCGAAGCCCGAGACGTTGAGCGCCCGCGCGATGCCGGTCGGCAGGAGCGCGGCGGCGAGCAGCAGACGCGCAGCGAGGAGGGTTCCGTCCTGGGCGCGGGCAAGCATGGGCGGGTCCGGTCGACTGGGATCAGGCGTGGAGCTTGACGCCTTCCCGCTGAAGACCGCGTTAAGGCGTCCGGATCAGCCGCCGACGCCGCCGCGGAACAGCCGACCGCGCTCCGTCCAGGCCACCACGAGCAACGACAATGCACCGAGGCTCGCATAGCCGACAGCCACCGGCATGACGCTGCCGTCGAAGGCCTGTCCGATCAGGAAGCCGCAGAAGGCGCCCAGGATCGTCGTGTAGAAGCCGAGGAACGACGAGGCCGTGCCGGCGATGGCCCCGAGCGGCTCGAGCGCGAGCGCGTTGAAGTTCGGCATCGCGAAGCTGATCAGGAACTGGTTGACCGCCAGGATCGACAGGAACAGCGCGAGCGGCGGATGCCCATGATAGGCGAGCC
>NZ_BACT01000417.1:0-7817 GCF_000333255.1 Methylobacterium sp. B1
ATGAGCGCGTTCCGGTCGGGCGGGCCGGGAGTTGCACCTGCGGGAAGTTCACGGCGCCGACCGTCGAGCCGATATCGGAATAGTCGAGGAGCTTGCGCGCCACTTCGGAGCCGATGCGCTCCTGAGCCTCCTCGGTCGATCCCCCGATATGCGGCGTGAGGATCACGTTCTCGAGTCCCTGGAGGGGGCTGACGAAGGCCTCCGCGTTGGACCCGGGCTCCGCCGGAAAGACGTCGACGGCGGCGCCCTTGAGGTGGCCGTCGCGCAGCGCCGCCGCCAGAGCCTCGAGATCGACCACGGTGCCCCGGGCGTTGTTGATCAGGAAGGATCCGGGCTTCATCGCACGGATCTCGGCCGCGCCGATCATGTTGGCGGTGGCCTCCGTCTCGGGCACGTGCAGCGAGACCACGTCGCTCTGGCCCAGAAGCTCGTGCAGCGTCTCGGTCGGCTCGGTGTTGCCGTGGCGCAGCTTGTCGGTGTGGTCGTAATACAGAACCCGCATGCCCATGGCTTCGGCGAGCGTGGAGAGCTGCGTGCCGATGTTGCCGTAGCCGACGATGCCCAGCGTCTTGCCGCGCACCTCCAGCGAGCCCGCCGCCGACTTGTCCCAGCGGCCGGCATGGGCGCCCACCGAGCGCGGAACGATCCGGCGCAGCAGCATCACGATCTCGCCGATCGTCAGCTCCGCCACCGAGCGCGTGTTCGAGAAGGGGGCGTTGAAGACCGGAATGCCCCGATGCCGGGCGGCCTCCAGATCGACCTGATTGGTGCCGACCGAGAAACAGCCCACCGCCAGGAGCCGGTCCGACGCCGCGAAGGCGGCCGCGTCGAGTTGCGTCCGCGAGCGGATGCCCACCATGTGCACGCCCTGGAGCGCCTCGTGCAGGGCCTCCCGGTCCAGCGCCTTCGGCAGCCGGGTCAGGTTGGTGTAGCCGGCGGCCCGCATCAGTGCCACGGCGCTGTCGTTGATGCCCTCCAGCAGCAAGACCCGGATCTTGTCCTTGGGCAGGGAAAGCTTGTCGGGCGTCATGGGCATGGATCGTCTGGCAGCAGGCCCCCCGGCGGCGGCCGGACGACCTTGGGTTCGAGGCGGCTCCGGATACGAGGGCGCCCTGTGCGTTGCAACATGGCGCGACGCCGGGCAGCCCCGCCCGGGGAGCGCTTCAGGGTGCGCAGCGGAGTCGCGCGGCCTCGGCCCGCGCCGAACCGTGCCGAATATTCGGGCAGGTCGACGACGCCCTGCGGGCATCTCCGACGGAACTTGAGGTCGCCTCGCGGCTTGTAGGGCCCTGTACTGTTAACGGCTCGATCTCCGGCAGCGCCGGACAGCGACCTACCATTCGGTCCTCGACGATGCATATCCGCACCGGCTTCTCGATCGCGTTCGACACGTTCGGCCCGACGCCGATGAACCTGCTGCTCAACGTCCGCCCGGAGCTGAGGCGCGACCTCGTGACCCCGGAGGTGATCACCTTCGATCCTCCGGTGGCGGCCCGGCAGCACGTCGATGCCTTCGGCAATGTCTGCACGCGCCTCGTCGCGCCGGGTGGACGGATCACCATGACGGCCGATTTCACGATCACCGATAGCGGCCGGCCGGACGACCAAGCGCCCGACGCCCGCCAGATCGCCGTGCAGGACTTGCCCGACGACGTCCTGACCTTCCTGTTGGGCTCGCGCTACTGCGACACCGACAAGCTCTCGCAGACGGCTTGGTCGCTGTTCGGCGCCACGCCGGAGGGCTGGGCGCGCGTCCAGGCCATCGTCGATTTCGCCCATAACCGCCTGCGCTTCGACTACCAGCAGGCCGACGCGACCCGCACCGCCTTCGACGGCTACACGCAGCGCGTCGGCGTGTGCCGGGACTTCGCGCATCTGGCGATAACCCTGTGCCGGTGCATGAACATCCCGGCGCGCTACGCCACCGGCTATCTGGGCGACATTGGCGTGCCGAAGGATCCGGCGCCGATGGACTTCTCCGCGTGGTTCGAGGTCTACCTCCACGGGCCCGACGGGCCGCGCTGGTACACGTTCGACGCCCGCCACAACCGGCCCCGGATCGGCCGCATCGTCATGGCCCGCGGCCGCGACGCCACCGACTGCGCCCTCACCACGAGCTTCGGTGCCGCCCAGCTGATCCGCTTCGATGTCCATACCGACGAGGTGCCGGCCGCACCGGATGCGCTGGCCCAGGCCGCCTGAGGCGGCCCCACGCCCTAGACGGTCTCGACGGTCGGGTGCGCAGGGGCGGAGTTGTTCGCGAGGTGCAGGAACGTGGGGTCGAACTCGGCGACTTCGGCGAGCGCGTCCCAGTTCTCGATGGTCAGGATGCCGCCGCCCAGCGTGACGAGCCCGCGGCCCCGGAGCGTCCGCAGAACCCGGTTCAGGTGGACGCTCGTCAGGCCTAGGGAGTCCGCGAGTTCGGACTGCTTGGGCGCCAGCGGACAGCTCAGGCCGCGCGTCAGCCCGACCGCCTTCTGCCGGAGATAGAGCTCGCAGAACATGTGGGCGACGCGACCGAGCGCCTGCCGCCGCCCGAGGCTGGTGATCCGCTCGCGGTAATGTGCGGCGTCGATCAGGCTGTCGCGCCAGAGGGTGGCGGCGAGACCGGGATTCTTCAGGAGAACCGCACGCAGGTCGTCATGCGCGACCAGCGCCACGACGCAGGACGTCAGCGTGGCGAGGTTGTGATCCATCCGGTGCAGATGGAGGCTCTGCAGGTCCGGAAGGTCGCCCGCGATGTAGAACGACAGGATCTGGCGTCCGCCCTCGGCCAGGGCGGAATAGCGATAGACCCAGCCCTGAAGGACGAGGCAGCTCTGGTTCGGCCTGTCGCCGAACCGGACGATGTCGTGGCGCGCGGGCAGGTTCCGGACGGTGTGGGGCAGCGCGAGGAGCGCCTCGCGGTCGGCATCCGAAATCCGCGCGATGCTGTCGAGCTTGCGCGCCAGCATCTCCATCGGGGCGTTGTACCCGTTCGGCATCGGGCGTTCAGGCCTCGGTTCGCGGGGCATGGGGGATGCCGCTGTGCCGCAGACGCGGGGCACGACGGGAGACGAGATCAGGACGCAGCACGCTTCTTCCCTCAAAACGCTCCGGATGCGCCGGACAGACACCAGGCCGCGCCCGACGGACCGGTGCGGGCTCTCCTGACCGGCGGATATGCGCCGGGCAAGCGTCCGGCGGCAGACAGACTTGCCACATCCGCAGCCGGCGGCAAGACCGCACCTGCGCCGCGGCCATCCGACGCCCGGCGAGGCTAAAACCCTAATCGGTTGAAGTCGCAAGGCCGATGTTGTAAGGGACCCGCGTCCTCCCGGATCCCCTCTCGCGCGCCCGTCTTTCCGGTGCGCCCGCCAGGTTTCCGGCTGGACCGCCCTCGTCATCCGTATCGACGCGTCGGCAAGCCGGGTCCCGCGGGACCGGCCGCCTCTCCCGAAAGACTCCGGGAAGGCCGCGGCGAACGGGGGCGCCTGCAACGCGAGCCGCCGACGCAACGGGCCTCCGATGGAGGCCGTTCAGGAGACAGAATGACCGCAGGTACCGCTCTGGGGCGTGGCCCGAGCCGCGAGGATTTCGCAGCCCTCCTCGAGGAGAGCTTCCTCGAACACGAGATCACCGAAGGCTCCGTCGTCAAGGGTCGCGTCGTCGCGATCGAGAAGGACGTGGCCGTCATCGACATCGGCGCCAAGACGGAAGGCCGTGTCGCGCTGAAGGAATTCACCGGTCCCGGCCGCGAGGGCGAGCTGAAGGTCGGCGACGAGGTCGAGGTCTACGTCGACCGGATCGAGAACGCGCTGGGCGAAGCCGTCATCTCGCGCGACAAGGCCCGCCGCGAGGAGAGCTGGGTCAAGCTCGAGAAGTCGTTCGAGAACAACGACCGCGTCACCGGCACGATCTTCAACCAGGTCAAGGGCGGCTACACCGTCGACCTCGACGGCGCCGTGGCGTTCCTGCCGCGCTCGCAGGTCGACATCCGCCCGGTCCGCGACGTTACCCCGCTGCTGGGCACCCCGCAGCCGTTCCAGATCCTCAAGATGGATCGCCGCCGCGGCAACATCGTCGTGTCGCGCCGGACCGTCCTCGAGGAGAGCCGCGCCGAGCAGCGCTCGGAGCTGGTGGCCAACCTTGAGGAAGGTCAGGTCATCGACGGCGTCGTCAAGAACATCACCGAGTACGGCGCCTTCGTCGATCTCGGCGGGATCGACGGCCTGCTGCACGTCACCGACATGGCGTGGCGCCGCGTGAACCATCCGTCCGAGGTCGTGACCATCGGCCAGACGGTCAAGGTCAAGATCATCAAGATCAACCACGAGACGCACCGCATCTCGCTCGGCATCAAGCAGCTCCTCGCCGATCCGTGGGAGGGCATCGCCGCCCGCTACCCGGAGGGCGCCAAGCTCAAGGGCCGCGTGACCAACATCACCGACTACGGCGCCTTCGTGGAGCTGGAGCCGGGGATCGAGGGCCTGATCCACGTCTCCGAGATGAGCTGGACCAAGAAGAACGTCCATCCGGGCAAGATCGTCTCCACCTCCCAGGAGGTCGAGGTGCAGATCCTGGAGGTCGATCCGGTCAAGCGCCGCATCAGCTTGGGCCTCAAGCAGACCCTGCAGAACCCCTGGGAGGCCTTCGCCGAGAAGCACCCGGTCGGTTCCGAGGTCGAGGGCGAGGTCAAGAACAAGACCGAGTTCGGCCTGTTCATCGGCCTCGAGGGCGACGTCGACGGCATGGTCCACCTGTCGGATCTCGACTGGAACCGTCCCGGCGAGCAGGTCATCGAGGAGTTCAAGAAGGGCGACATGGTCCGCGCCCAGGTTCTCGACGTCGACGTCGAGAAGGAGCGGATCTCCCTGGGCGTGAAGCAGCTCGGCGGTGACCCCTTCGCCGAGGCCGGCGAGATCAAGAAGGGCCAGATCGTCACCTGCGAGGTCGTCGAGGTGAAGGATGCCGGCGTCGAGGTGAAGATCGTCGACACCGACATGCAGACCTTCATCCGCCGCGCCGAGCTGGCCCGCGACCGCGGCGACCAGCGTCCCGAGCGCTTCGCCGCTGGCGAGAAGTTCGACGCCCGCGTCGTCCAGTTCGACCGGAAGGCCCGCCGCGTGCAGGTCTCGATCAAGGCTCTCGAGGTCGCCGAGGAGAAGGAGGCCATGGCCCAGTTCGGCTCCGCCGATTCGGGCGCCTCGCTCGGCGACATCCTCGGCGCCGCCTTCAACAAGAAGCGCTCCGACGACGAGTAAGACGCCGACCCCGCCGCCCGGCCCGTCCGGGCGGTGGATCCCTGGCTTCGACACCCGCGCAGGACCGACGTCCTGCGCGGGTTCTTTTTTGCGCCCAGCAATTCAAGGTTGACGATGGCGGAGCGCGGGTGGGGTCGCCCCGTCCGGAACGACAGGGACGGGCCACCCGGTCATTTTCTTCGCGCGCCCCGTATCCACGCCTGCGGAAAATGCTCTAGAACACCGGCCTCGCCCGGCGCGGACCGAGCGAGCCGAAGGAAACCAAGGACTTGCCCGGCGCGAGCGCGATGCGCCCGCATCCCGTCGAGGGGGCCGGCCGGGGGGCTTTAGGGGAAGCGACAGCATGGCAGCCGATGCCGAACTGCTGATTGACCGGCGGCGCCTGCGTCGCAGGTTGTCCCTCTGGCGCGTGCTCGGCGTCGGCGGCCTCATCGTGGCGGTCGGTGCTTTGGGCTATCGGGCGCGGACGGGCGTCGAAGGCGCGTTCGCGGTGCAGCCGCAGATCGCCCGCATCTCCGTCTCCGGCTTCATCGCCGGGAGCGAGGCCACCGCCAAGCTGATGAAGCGGGTGGGGGATTCGGATGCGGTGAAGGGCGTGATCGTCTCGATCAACTCGCCCGGCGGCACGACCACGGGGTCGGAGGAGATCTTCCGCAACCTCCGGACGCTCGCCGCCAAGAAGCCGATCGTCGCCTTCGTGGACGGCACGGCCGCGTCCGGGGCCTACATCACGGCCATCGCGGCCGATCACATCGTCGCGCGTGAGACCAGCCTGGTCGGATCGATCGGCGTGCTGTTCCAGTATCCCGATTTCTCGGGGCTCTTGGACAAGGTCGGCGTCAAGGTCGAGTCCGTGAAGTCGTCGCCGCTCAAGGCCGAGCCGTCGGGCTTCACACCGACCTCGCCGGAGGCGCGCGCCGCCCTGGCCTCCGTCGTCGGCGACACCTATGCGTGGTTCAAGGGCCTCGTCGCGGAGCGCCGGGGCATGGATCCGGCGCAACTCGGCGCCGTGTCCGACGGCCGGGTGTTCAGCGGTCGCCAGAGTATCCCGCTGAAGCTGGTCGACGAGCTCGGCGGCGAGCGTCAGGCGGTGGCGTGGCTGGAGAGTGCCCGCGGCGTCCAGACGAATCTTCCGATCAAGGATTGGAAGCCCGCGACGGAGAGCCGGTTCACCCTGTGGTCCGCGGCCGGCATCGGCGCCGACCTCCTGGGCCTGGACGGCCTCGCGGCGCGCCTTCGGTCCGTGGGGGCCGAGGCACAGGCCGCCCGGGGTGGGATGCTCGCCCTCTGGCGTCCGGAACCCTGAACCACCGCCACCGCGCAGCCCGCCCCGATCCCGCGAGAAGATTCCACGCCATGATCAAGTCGGAGCTCGTCCTCAGGATCGCCGAGCAGAACCCGCATCTCTACCAGCGTGACGTGGAGATCCTGGTCAACGCGATCCTCGACACCATTTCCGATGCGCTGGCCCGCGGCGACCGGGTGGAACTGCGTGGCTTCGGGGCCTTCTCGGTGAAGCGCCGGGAGGCGCGTCGGGGACGCAACCCGCGCACGGGTGCCGCCGTTGCCGTGTCCGAGAAGGCAATCCCCGTGTTCAAGACCGGCAAGGAGATGCGCCAGCGCCTCAACGCCGCCGGGATCGGCGAGAATGCCTCGGCCGCCGAGTAGGAAGGACCTGTGAGCGCGATGATCCGTTTCCTGAAGAGCCTCGTGCTGCTGCCGATCGCCGCCTTGGTGATCCTGCTGGCGGTGGCCAACCGCGCGCCGGTGCAGCTCTCCTTCGATCCGTTCAACGCCGACGCGCCGGTCTTCAGCGTCGCTCTTCCGCTCTACGCGATCCTGTTCGGCGCCGTGGCCCTCGGCATCGTGGTCGGCGGCATCTTCACGTGGCTCGGCCAGGGCAAGACCCGCGCCCGGGCGCGCTACCATCGCCGCGAGGCCGTCCGGTACGAGCGCGAGGCGACCCGGCTGCGCACCTATGCGCCCGAGAGCGAGACCGCGGGCACCTATACGGTCCCGAATACGGGCCGGACCGCGCTGCCCGCGCCGCGCTGAGCGGTTCCCGTTCGCGGCGCTGAGGCGGAAACCTCAGCGCGCCCGCCGCGCAGCCGCCACGAAGGCCGCGATCTTCGCCGGATCCTTCACCCCCGGCGCCGTCTCGACCCCGGACGAGACATCGACGGCGCCCAGTGCCGTGCGGGCGATGGCATCGGCGACGTTGCCGGCATCGAGGCCGCCCGACAGCATGGTGCCCTCCGGAAGCGCGGCGCCGCGCAGGATCTCCCAGTCGAAGCATCGGCCGTTGCCGCCCGGCAGGGCCGCATCCGGCGGCGCCTTGGCATCCAGCAGGATCCGGTCGGCGACCGCGGCATAGGCCGGCAGGACGGCGAGATCCGCGGACGTGGCGATGCCGAGGGCCTTCATCACCGGCCGGCCAGCGCGGGCGCGGATCGCCGCGACGCGCTCCGGGCTCTCGCGCCCATGGAGCTGGATGAGATCCGGATCCACCGCCGCGACGGCCGCGGCGAGCAGAGCGTCGTCCGGATCGACCAGCAGGATCACCCGCTCGGCCCG
>NZ_BACT01000416.1:0-1344 GCF_000333255.1 Methylobacterium sp. B1
GATCCGCTCTGCCCGGCGCTCACTGCTTGGCGCGATTGATGATCGCCCACAGCACGCGGGCGACGGGCTCGGTGACGGTGCGGCGGTACTTGCGGTGGACCAGCTGACCGTTGTGATAGACGTCCTGCTCCACATAGAGCCGCTCGCCGTCCCAGCGGACGATATTGTCGGACTCGATGGTCTCCTCGACGCCGAGATCGCCTCGGAGAATCGAGTTGCCTGTCTGGGTCAGCATACGCGCGTCCTCGTTCACGCAGTCGGTTCCACCCGGGGAGCGCCACCGCGGCCCTGGCAGCGCGGCTCCCGGCGGCCCCCGACACCGGGCAGCATAGGAGCGCATCGGTGTACACGCCAGCGACCCGGTGGACGCAATCGTCGGACCGTCACCGCACCGGGCGCCAGGCTCCGACGCGCCGGGATCGGTCTCGACGCGCCCCGTGTGTGCTTCGGCACGTTCAGCTCGGCCGTAAGGTGCGATGCTTCACATGCGCTCCGATCCGCATGCACGTTGCAGGCGGGACCGGCGGCGCGACGGAGGCGTCCATGCTCGCTCGCCCGTTCCGCCTGATCGCCCCGGCGCTGGCTGCCCTCGGCCTCGTGGCCCTGCGCCTCGCAAGCCCCTTCATCGGGCCGGCCTCGCCCCCGCAACCCGGCACTTCCACGGATACGGGGGTCGTGTTCCGGCACTACCTCTGAGGCTCAGCCGCGCCGGCTCAGAACGGCCGGCCCGGGCACCGGGCATGCGGATCCGACTGCGGGTCCGAGGACGATGTCGCCCTGCCGCGGGTTGTTCACCGTGAAGGGAGCCGTCTCCTGAAGACCGATGAAGCCGCGCCCCAGTTGCGGCACGAACAGGTCGCCCCCGAACCGGACGAAGCAGCGGTCGAGGACCGCCTCATAGTCGAAGGTCCGCTGGACAACCGGGCCCGCACCCGCGCCCGGCATCCCGCAATAGCCCGTGATGTCGATCTGGCCCGGCCGTGACAGCCGCATCGGCAGCGACCGACCGGGCAACAGCGTGGCGGGCGGCCCGCCATCCTGGCGGGCGACCAGGACCAGGTTCGATCGATTGTAGACCCGCCGCAGGCAATCCGCCGACGCGCCGGAGACGCTCGAGACCGTCCCGGCGATGCCGAGCGCGAGTCCGGCCCATGCCCATGCTACACGCTTCGTCACCGCAATTCCTCCGCCGGCCGGGCGCTCGATCGGTCGAGGCCGTCGATCATGCCGCTTGCGACTTGAACAGCGGCCAGCTTGGCCGCGCAAGACGAACGCGGCAAGATCGGCCGCGTTCACGCGCGCCCCGTAAATTACCGCACGCTTGAAAGCCCACAGGCTCGCCGG
>NZ_BACT01000415.1:0-9134 GCF_000333255.1 Methylobacterium sp. B1
GTCTCGTAGTCCTACGCGCTGCGCGCCGCCGCCAGGGCCGCCGCCACAGTCCGGGCGAAGGCCGCCGGGTCGCGGGGGCTGTCGCCATCCTGGATGCGGGCGAGGTCGAGGAGCGTGCCGGCCGCCTGCGGCACCTCCGACTCGGGTGCCGCGGCCAGCGCCCGAATCAGCGGATGGCGCGGGTTGATCTCCAGGACCGGCTGCCCGGCCCCGGCCCGCCCTGCCCGCCGCATGAGCCGCTGCATCTGCAGGTCTGGGCCTCCGGTCCCGGCGGACAGGACCACCGCCGAGTCGACCAGCCGGTCGGTGGTGCGCACGTCCGAGACCTCGCTGCCCAGCGCGGTCTTCACGGCGGCCACGAACGCATCGATGCCCTCGGGCGCCTCCGGCTGCTCGCCCTCGAGGGCGAACTTCGACAGGTCGAGCCCACCCTTGGTGATCGAGCGGAGCGGCTTCTCCTCGAAGCTGCCGAGCTGGTCGGGCCAGAAGGCGTCGACGTGATCGGAGAGCAGCAGCACCTCAAGGCCGCGCGCCTTGAAGCCCTCGAGCTGGGGCGACGACTTCAGCGCCTCGGCATCGTCGGCGACGAGGTAGTAGATCGCCTCCTGGCCATCCTTCATGCGGGATACGTAATCCGGCAGGGAGGTCCAGCCCTCCACCGCCGAGGAGCGGAAGCGCAGGAGCGGGGCGATCTCACCCCGGCGCTCGAAATCCTCGTAGATGCCCTCCTTAAGGACGGGGCCGAAATTCTCCCAGAAGGCTTGGTAGCCCTCGGCGTCCTTGGCGCGGGTTGCGAGTTCGGACACGACGCGGCCGGTCACGGCGCGGCGGATCCGCGCCAGGGCCGGGGTCGATTGCAGCATCTCGCGGGACACGTTGAGGGGCAGGTCTTCGGTATCGACCACGCCCTGGACGAAGCGCAGCCAGGGCGGCAGCAGTTCGGCCTCGTCGGTGATGAACATCCGCCGCACGTGGAGCCGGACCTTGCTCTGCCGCTCGTTCTCGAGCGCCTGGAAGGGCTTCGAACCGGGGATGAACAGCAGCGCGGCGAATTCGAGTTGCCCCTCGGCGCGCCAGTGGAGCGTCGCCCAGGGCTTGTCGAAGTTCATGCCGATGGAGTGGTAGAACGCCTCGTACTGCTCCTCGGTGACCTCGGACTTCGCCTTGCGCCAGAGCGCGGTGCCCTGATTGGCCGATTCGTCCTTGCCGTCGCGCACGACCGCGATCGGCACGGTGATGAAGTCGGCCCATTTCCGCACGAGATGGTCGAGCCGGTAAGGCTCGAGATACTCGTCGGCGTCGCCCTTGAGATGGAGCACGATGTCGGTGCCGGGTTCCGCCCGGGTGGCAGGCTCCAGGGTGTAGTTGCCCTGGCCTTCGGAGGCCCAGGTCCAGGCCTCGTCGCTGCCGGCGCGGCGCGACGTGACCGTCACCCGGTCGGCGACCATGAAGGCCGAGTAGAAGCCGACGCCGAACTGGCCGATCAGGCTCGGCCGGTCCTCGGCCTTGGCGGATTCCAGCGTCTGCGAGAACGCCCGCGTGCCGGAGCGCGCGATGGTGCCGAGGTTGGTGGCGAGATCCTCCTTGGTCATGCCGATGCCGGCATCCGACACGGTCAGGGTCCGCGCCTCCTTGTCGGGGGCGATGCGGACCTTGGCGTCCGCCGGCAGGGCGCTCGCCGCCGAGGTCAGGGCCTCGAACCGCCGCCGGTCCATGGCGTCGGCGGCGTTGGCCACGAGTTCGCGCAGGAAGATCTCGCGGTCGGAATAGAGCGCGTGCACGACGAGGTCGAGGAGCCGGCCTACCTCCGCCCCGAACTCGTGCCGCTCAATCGTCTCGCTCACGGGTCATGCCTCCGCTGTGGGAAAATCGCGGTGGCGATATGCTGGCGAACGCGGCCGTTTTCAATGCGCCGCGCGGGCTCGGCATCGCCGTCATGGCGGTCCGCCGCCTGTGGAGGCCCTGCCCTTCGGGCGTGCCGCGGCGCGGCCCTGTTCAGGGCCCCCGATTCAAATCTCGATCTCGGTTCCCACCTCGACGATCTGCCGGGTCGGCAGGCCGAAATGGGCGCCGGTGCGCTCGGCATTGCGCTTCATGAAGCTGAACATCGCCTCCCGCCAGGGCGCCATGCCGGGATGGGTCGGCGACGGGATGACCACCTCGTGGCCCACGAAGTAGGTGATGTCCTCGAGGTATTCCGGAGGCAGGAGGCCGCTCGCCACGGCGCATCGCAGCCCCTCGGGGATCGAGGCGGTCTGCATGAAGCCGTACCGAAGGACGACCCGTTCCATGCCGGGCGTGAACTTCGAGATCGCCGTGCGGATGCCCTGCGCAACCAGCGTCACCTGCGCCCGCTCGGCGGCGCAAATGACCGGCTCCTCCTCGTAGACGACGGTGATCAGGAGGATCCGCTCGTGGAGGCACCGGCTGCGCTCCAGCAGACGGCCGAGGGCCATCGGGATGCCATCGGTGGCGGCGGTCAGGAAGGCCGCGGTGCCCGGGAGCGTCACCGGCGGGTGCGAGGTCAGTCGGGCGAGAAAGGTCGCCTCGGACATCCGCATGGTCTGGCGGACGGATTCGAGAACGCGGTTGCCCGTCATCCATGTCAGCATCAGGAAGGCGACCGCGGCGGCCAGCAGCAGCGGAAACCAGCCGCCCTCGAAGAGCTTCACGCTGTTGGCGGCGAAGAACACGGCGTCGAGGGTAAGGAAGGCGCCGTTGACCGCGAAGACCAGGATCGGATTGTAGCCCCAACGCAGCGCGATGAGCGCGGCGAGCAGCGTGGTGATGCCCATCAGGGCCGAGACCGCGATGCCGTAGGCCCCGGCCAGGGCGTCGGAGGAGCCGAACACCACCACCGCGGTGAGGGTCGCTGCGGCCAGGAGCCAGTTCACCGCCGGCACGTAGATCTGGCCACGCTCGTCCCGGTCTGTGTGGACGACCCGCATCATCGGCATGAAGCCGAGCTGGATCGATTGCTGGGTCAACGAATAGACGCCCGAGATCACCGCCTGCGAGGCGATGACGGTCGCCATCGTGGCCAGGGCGACCAGCGGATAATGGGCCCAGTCGGGGGCAAGCCGATAGAACGGATTCTCGATCGCACCGGGATCGGCGATGATCAGGGCGCCCTGCCCGCAATAGTGGATCAACAGCGCCGGCAGCACGAGACCGAACCACGCGAAGCGGATCGCGGGGGCGCCGAAATGGCCGAGATCGGCATACATCGCCTCGCCGCCGGTCACCGCCAGGAAGGCCGCGCCCAGCATCAGGAAGCTGACATGCCAGCCGGCATGGACCAGGAAGTCCACCGCCCGCAACGGGTTGGCCGCCGCCAGGATCTCGGGCTTGGCGATGATGCCGGCGATCCCGAGCAGCCCCAGCACCAGGAACCAGACGAGCATCACGGGCCCGAACACGCGGCCGATGGCGGCCACGCCCTTGTGCTGGACCAGGAACAGCCCGACCAGGATGACGAGCGTGATCGGCACCACGTACGGGCCGAGCGCCGGCGCATCGACCTTCACGCCCTCGATCGCCGAGAGGACCGAGATCGCCGGGGTGATCGCGCCGTCGCCGTAGAGCAGCGCCGCCCCCACCAGACCGACCACCAGAAGCAGCGCCTTCCCCGTGCCCGGCCGGGCCTGCCGGGCGCCGAGCAGCGCCAGCATGGCGACGATGCCGCCCTCGCCGCGGTTGTCGGCGCGCAGGATCAGCACCGCGTATTTCAGCGACACGATCAGGATCAGCGACCACAGGATCAGCGACACCGCCCCCGTGGCCGCCGCCGGCACCGCGGCCCCGCCGGCGGTCGCCGCCTTCACGGCTTCCTTGAACGCGTAGAGCGGGCTCGTGCCGATGTCGCCATACACGACGCCCAGCGCGCCCAGCATCAGCGCGGCGCCGGGCCCATGTCGGACGGCACCGGGTTTGCGCGCCACCGGCGCCGCCGGAAGATCGACCGCCGGGGCAGCCGCGGAGGGCAGGGCTTGGCTCACGGTCACGTCCGGTCGATGGCGTCGCGGTTGGGCGAAACCTTAGCGAGTCGGTCGCGCGGCGATAGACTTCGGGTGTCTCAGCCGCGCTGATGACGAAGACTTGTCACCCGAACGTGATGATCTTCGAGCCCTGCCCGACGGCGGATCCCCGCGGCGACCCGGAGGTCGCCCATTCAGGCCGCGTCGAGACCCAGGTCGATGATCGCCGCCGAGTGGGTGATCCAGCCGCAGGAGATCAGGTCGACGCCCGAGGCCGCGACCGCCCCCACCGTCGCGCGAGTGATCCGGCCCGATGCCTCGGAGAGCGCGCGTCCGTCGATCATCGCCACCGCGCGGGTGAGCTGGTCGGGCCCCATATTGTCGAGGAGCACCGCGTCGACCCCGACCGAAAGGGCCTCCTCCAGTTGCTCCAGGCTGTCGACCTCGCACTCGATCTTCACGAGATGGCCGGCCCGGGCGCGGGCGCGCTCGATGGCCGGCACGATGCCGCCCGCCACCGCCACGTGGTTGTCCTTGATCAGCACGGCATCGTCGAGGCCGAAGCGGTGGTTCGACCCCCCACCCGCGCGCACGGCGTGCTTCTCCAGGGCGCGCAGGCCCGGCGTGGTCTTGCGGGTGCAGACGATCGAGGCCTTGCCGTGCGGGCGGGCCGCCTCGACGAGGCCGTGGGTGGCCGTGGCGACGCCCGACATCCGGCAGAGCAGGTTCAGGGCGACGCGCTCGGCGGTGAGGATGGCGCGGGCCGGCCCCTCGAGGTGTAGCACCACGTCGCCCGGGGCGACGCGGGCGCCGTCGCCGCGCTCGACCGTGACGGTGACGGCCGGATCGACCAGCGCGAACGCGATGGCGGCGGCATCGGTGCCGGAGATCACGCCGTCCTGGCGGGAGGCGATCACGCCGCGCATCCGCTCGCCGGGGGGCACGATGGCGTCGGTCGTGATGTCGCCGGCCCGGCCGAGATCCTCCAGCAGGGCGGCGCGCACCACCGGCTCCACCAGGAGCCGCGGCAGGGGCAGGATGGCGTCGGAGAAGACCGATCGGGTCATGGCGTCAGGGCCTCCTCGGCGACCGTCCGGCCGCTCTGCGCCGCCCGGAGATCGGCCAGCGTGGTCTCGGTATGGGTCGCGGCTGCGAGATGCGGATGATCGCTGCGCCAATGGGCGCCGCGGCTCTCCTGGCGGTCCAACGCGCCGCGGGCGATCAGCAGCGCCACCAGCGCGGCGTCGCAGAATTCCGCCTCCGGCGTCAGGGCGGCGACCGCCCCCCCGAGGCCGGAGGCGTCGCGCACGACCCCGACCTGGCGCTCCATCAGGCCACGGATCGCCGTCAGGTCACCGGAGGTGCGGGCGGTCACGGCCTGGGGCACGATGGCCGCCGGCGGCGGCGCATCGAGCCCGTCGGCGATGAAGCGGGCATAAGCGAGCCCTTCCAGCAGGGAGTTGCTGGCGAGGCGGTTGGCGCCGTGCAGGCCCGTGGAGGAGACCTCGCCACAGGCATAGAGGCCCGGCACCGATGTGGCGCCGTGCGCGTCCACCTTCACGCCGCCCATATGGTAGTGCGCCGCCGGGCGGACCGGGATCGGCTGCACGGCCGGGTCGATGCCGGCGGCGGCGCAGAGTCCCGCCACCGTCGGGAAGCGCGTCGGCATCGCGGCGCCGAGCGCCCCGCGGGCGTCGAGATAGACCGTGCGGCCGCGCTGCAGCGCCTGGAAGATGCCGCGGGCGACGACGTCGCGGGGGGCGAGATCGCCGCCGGCGATACCGGCCATGACGGGTGCGCCGGTCTCGTCGATGAGTCGGGCGCCCTCCCCGCGCAGGGCCTCGGTGGCGAGCGGCATCGGGTCGGCGCCGGCCGCGATGGCGGTCGGGTGGAACTGCACGAACTCCATATCGCGCATGACGGCACCGGCCCGGGCGGCGAGCGCCAGACCGCGGCCGACGGCGCCGGGCGGGTTCGTGGTCGCCGCGTAGAGGGCGCCGACGCCGCCGGTGGCCAGCACCACGGCGCGGGCCGGGATGCGGAACAGGGCACCGTCGCGCTCGGCGACGATGCCGGCCACGGCCCCGCGCGCGTCCCGGAGCAGGTCGCAGGCCCGCGCCGTGACGATCTCGACGGACGGCGCAGCGAGAACGGCCCGCACCAGCCCTTCGAGCACGCGCGCCCCGGTCGCGTCGCCGCCGGAGCGGACGATGCGGCGGCGGCCATGCGCGGCCTCAAGCCCGAGCGCGAGCGCGGCATCGTCGGTCCGGTCGAACGGGACGCCGATCCGCACCAGCCAATCGATCAGGCCCGGCCCTTCCTGAGCCACGCGGAGCGCGACGTCGGACTCGGTCAGCCCGGCGCCGGCCGCTTCCGTATCGGCGGCGTGCAGTTCCGCCGCGTCATCGGCGCCGACCGCGGCGGCGATGCCGCCCTGCGCCCAGCCGGTGGCGGTGCCGAGGCCCAGGGCCGACGCGGTGACCAGCGTCACCGGCCGGGGCGCGAGACGCAGCGCGACGCTGAGCCCCGCGACGCCGCCGCCGACCACGACGACGCGGTCGGCGGTGCTGGGCGAGACGGCGTTCATCGTGTGCGCACCTGGAGCATGCGCTCCACGGCCGCCCGGGCCCGGTCGGCCAAAGCCGGATCGACCGTGACCTCGTGGGTCATCGTCTCCAGCGCGCGGCGGATGTTCGCCAAGCTCATCCGCTTCATGTGCGGGCACATGTTGCAGGGCTTGATGAACTCGATATCCGGGTTCTGCGCCGCGATGTTGTCGGCCATCGAGCACTCGGTGACGAGCACCACCTGCTTCGGCCGCTTCTCCACGACGAAGTCCATCATCATCGCGGTGGAGCCGGAGAAGTCGGACTCGGCCACCACGTCGGGCGGGCATTCCGGATGCGCGATCACCGTCACGCCGGGATAGCTGTCGCGGACCTCGCGGATGTCGGCCGGGGTGAAGCGCTCGTGCACCTCGCAGTGGCCGGCCCAGGTCAGGATCTCGACCTCGGGAATCTCGGCCTGGACGTTCTGCGCCAGGAACTCGTCCGGGATCATCAGCACGCGGGGCGCGTTCAGCGACCTCACCACCGCGACGGCGTTGCCGGAGGTGCAGCACAAATCCGACTCGGCCTTCACGGCCGCCGAGGTGTTCACGTAGGTCACGATCGGCACGCCCGGATACTTCGCCCGCAGGCCGCGCACGTCCGCGGCCGTGATCGAATCGGCCAGCGAGCAGCCCGCGCCCATGTCGGGGATCAGCACGGTCTTGGCCGGGTTCAGGAGCTTGGCGGTCTCGGCCATGAAGTGGACGCCCGCCAGCACGATCACGTCCGCGTCGACATTCACCGCCTCGCGGGCGAGCGCGAGGCTGTCGCCGACGATGTCGGCCACCGTGTGGAAGATCTCGGGCGCCTGGTAATTGTGCGCCAGGATCACGGCGTTGCGCTCCCGCTTCAGGCGCAGGATCGCCTCGATGTCGGGGGCGAGCGCCGGCCACTCGATCGCCGGAACGTGCCGGCTGACGCGGGCGTAGAGATCCGGAAGCGGCAGGCCCGGGATGGGCGTGCGGGAGACGGGTGCAACGGTCGCCGCCATGGCGTCCTCCATTATGCTCAGTTTGAGCATTGTGCCGTCTAACTTATGGGCGCCGGACGCGCCTGTCCAGATATGCTAGCTGTGAGCATAAATCTTTTGCGGCGCGATGTTACGCTGCGCCGCCGAAGGGATGCCGGTCAGCAGAAGGACGCCGGGTCGGGGCCGATGCGGCCGTCGGGGCGGTCGAGAGCCGCGATCTCCTCCATCTCGCCGGCACCGAGTTCGAAATCGAACAGCGCGATGTTCTCAAGGATGCGCTCGGGCCGGGCGGTCTTCGGGATCGCCACGCAGCCGATCTGCACCTGCCAGCGCAGCACCACCTGGGCGGGCGTCTTCCCATGGGCCTTCGCAATCGCGAGGATGACCGGGTCGTTCAGCTCCCTGCCCTGGCCGAGGGGGCTCCAGGACTCGGTCACGATGCTGTGACGCGCGTCGTCCGCGCGCGGCGCCTTGCGCTGGAAATGCGGGTGCAGCTCGATCTGGTTCACAACAGGCGCCACGCCGGTCTCGCCGATCAACGTGGCGATGTGCTCGGCTGTGAAGTTCGAGACGCCGATCGACTTGGCCCGCCCCTCCTCGCGGAGCTGGATCAGCGTTTTCCAGGTCTCGACGAACAGGCGCCGCTGCGGACACGGCCAGTGGATCAGGTAGAGATCGACATACGGGAGGTCGAGCCGCTGCAGGCTCTCGTCGAAGGCACGCCGCGCCTCGTCGCGTCCCTGGCGGTCGTTCCAGAGCTTGGTGGTGAGGAAGACCTCCGCGCGCGGCACCTGCGCATCGCGGATGCCACGTCCGACGCCCGCCTCGTTGCCGTAGGCGGCGGCGGTGTCGATCAGGCGGTAGCCGGCCCGAAGCGCCCGGCCGACGAGGTCCGGCGCCTGAGCGTCGGAGAGTTGCCAGCAGCCGTAGCCGATCTGCGGGATGCGACGCCCGTCGTTCAGGGCCAAAGTCGGGACGGCCATGGGGTGAGCCTCCGGAAACGCTTTCCGATCTACCCAAACGCCGGCGGTGCGACGCGTTCCGATGATCGCGTCCTTTGCAAGCGGAGCGCGGCGGCCCGGAGGCGCCACGCCCGGCCCTGCCGCGCGGCCGTGGGCCGATTCTCTACCCCCACGTCGCGGATCGGATAGGGCGGCCCATGGACCAGCGGACCACCTCGGCCCGCGGTGAACGGGCGCAGTCTGGACTGGATCTAATCGGCACGACCGCACGTTGGCGCACCGGATTCCAGGTTGCGCCGCGCCGTCGAGCGCGGCGCACGGACGGGATGGCAGCATGACAGACGCGACTTCGAAGAAGCCGTTCGCCCTGACGCGGCGCGCCGTGGTGGAAGGTTGCGCGGCGGCCGGGGCGCTCGGCGCCCTCGGCTTCCGACCGGCCCCCGCAGCGGCGGCGCCGGGAGATCCCGCCCCGCAGACGATGCCGGTACGGCTCACCATCAATGGGCAGCCGCACGATCTCGTCCTCGACACGCGCACCACGCTCCTCGATGCGCTGCGCGAGCATCTGGCTCTCACCGGCACCAAGAAGGGCTGCGACCACGGCCAGTGCGGCGCC
>NZ_BACT01000414.1:0-9005 GCF_000333255.1 Methylobacterium sp. B1
GGCGCCGTCCCGGTGTGGCGCATCGCCACCGGGATGAGCGTCCTGCTGATCGCGGCCACGATCCGTTCGCGGGGCCTCGTGCCGCTGGGGCGGACCGGCTTCGCGGTGCGCGGGAGCGCGGCGGCCTGCGCCACCAACCTCATCGCCTGCACGCTGCTGATCCCCTGGAACTCCCTGCTCGGCGCGGCCCTCGCGGCGCTGCTCGCGGAGGCCGCGATGCTCCTCGTGCTGGCCCATGCCTTCTGGCGGCAGGCCGGACCGCCCCTGGCGCTGGCGGACATCCCGATCCTGGCTGCGCCGGGCCTCCTCACCGCCCTCGCCTGGGCGGCCGGCCCCGCCGCGCTGGCGCCCGGGACGGTCCCCGCCGTCGCGGCCGTCTCGGCCGCCCTGGTCGGGTGGCTGTGCCTGCGCCGCCCCCCGACCGATCCCCTCCCCCTCCCGCTTCCGGAAGCCTCGTCATGAGCGATGATCCCGTGCTCTCGGTCATCATCCCGACCTACAACCGCGCCGACACGCTGCGCCTGTGCCTCTGGGCCTTCGATCGGCAGGAGACGGACGCGCCCTTCGAGATCGTGGTCTGCGACGACGGCTCGACGGACGGCACCGGAGCGGTCATCGACCGCGCCGTCGCCGCGGCCCGGATCCCGGTGGTCCATCTGCGCCAGGAGAATGCCGGCGCCAACGCCGCCCGCAACCGCGCCATTGCGGCGGCCCGGGGCGAGCGCCTCCTGATCGTCAACGACGACACCATCCCGGTGCCGGGCCTCGTCGAGGCGCACCGGCGCGCCCATGCGCGGCGGGGGGGACGGAGGACCGCGATCCTCGGGCGCATGACCATCGACCCGGCCCTGCCGTTCTCGCCGTTCTCGGCGCTTCACCACGACGCCTCCTACGATGCGCTCGCGGGCCGCGACGAGGTCGGCTGGGACGCGTTCCTGACCTGCAACGTCAGCGTCGACCGGGGCTTCCTGGAGGAGGCCGGGGGCTTCGACCCGAAGCTGTTCTGGCACGAGGATATCGAGCTCGGCGAGCGGCTGGCCCGGCGCGGCATGCGCCTGTTCTACGCCCCCGAGGCGCTCGGCTATCACCATCACCTCCTGGACGAGGCGGCCTATCTGCGCATCGCAGAGCGCGAGGGCGCAGCCCTGGTGCTGTGGTACCGCAAGCGCCCGGACCTCGTCGCGGATCTCGGCCGGCTCGGCCTGGTCGGGCCGCCGCCGCTCGGCGCGGCGGCACGCCACCGGGTTGCCGACCTCGCGATGCCGCAGGCCCTGCTGCCCGGCTGGCAGATGGCGGCCCGCGCGCTGACGCGGATCAGCCCGGAGGCCGGCCGCAGCGTGTGGCGCCGGCTGTTCCAGCGGCGCAAGCGGCTCGCCATCGCCCGGGCGCTCGCGGCATGAGACAGCCCCGCACGATCCTCGGCAGCGCCCTCGCGGCGCTGGTCCTGCCGGTCCTGGCCGCCTGCGGCCCGGCCGGTGCGCAGGTGCAGCAGAACATCCTGGTCGATCCCGCCGGCGGCACGAAGCCCGGCTACACCACGGTGGCGCGCCTCGCCGACGTGTCCTTCGCCACCCTCGGCCCCGGCTCGACCGTGCTGGTCCGCGGCGGCAGCTATGGCGACGTCGTCTTCATCGGATCCCGCGGGACCGAGGCCGCGCCGGTCACGGTGGCGGCCGAAACCGGCACGCAACCGCGCCTGTCCAACTCGGTGGTGTTCGAGAACGCCGCCTACGTGACGGTCACCGGCCTGACCGTGCAGGGCGCGGTGAATTCCGGCTTCATCATCCGCCGGGGGTCGAGCCACGTGACGGTCGCGGGCTCGACCGTGTCCCGGTCCGGCCTCGGCATCTGGATCGGCGACGGCGCGGGCGCCGGGCACCGGATCACCGGCAACACCCTCTCCGGCAACCAGACCCACGGCGTCGCCGTCGACGTCATCAACGCGCCCCCCGAGGACCCGAGCTACATCCTCGACAACACCGTGACCGGCAACGGCATCCACGGGATGGAGATCAACGGCTCCGGCTACGTGGTGGAGGGCAACCGGGTCTCGGGCAACGGCGTCGGGATGTCGGGCACCTCCGGCATCCACGTCTACGCCAAGGACGCCGCCCAGGACGCGGGCGACCGCAACACCATCCGGTACAACATCGTCACCGGCCAGAAGGAGACCACCGGCCAGGACGGCAACGGCATCCAGATCGACCAGTGGTGTGACGACAACATCGTCGCGTTCAACGTCGCGGCCGACAATGACGGCGCCGGGATCAACCTGTTCGACGCCGGCTCCAACACGGTGGTGAACAATACGACCACCGGCAACATGCGCGATTCCGGCGGCAAGCACGTCTATCGCGGCGAGATCGTGCTCGCCTCCGACTACACCAAGCAGGTCGACCGCACGTCGAACAACCGGGTGATCAACAACATCGCCTACGCGACCCGGCCGAACGTGGCCGCGATCGTGGTCGAGGCGACCACCACCGACAACAACAACGCGATCGGCCCGAACTTCCTCGGCAGCGCCGTCGGCGCCCCGCTCTACCGCTGGGGCAATCAGGCCACCGGCGACGGGACGAGCCTGCCGCTCAACGGCCAGGGGCCCGACCTCACCGGCACGCCCGCCTTCCGCGATCCTGCAAGCCCGATGACCGGCGGCCTCGCCCTGACCGCCGCCCCCGCCCGCGCCGGCATCCCGCTCGGCGCCACCCGCGACATCGCCGGCCGGGCCTACGCCCCCGGGGAGGCCCCGACCTTCGGCGCCTACAGGAGCCCTTGATATGCTTCGCATCGGCGTCGACGCGCACGTGCTCACCGGCAAGCCGCAGGGCAGCCGGACCTGGCTCGTGAACATCATCGGCCGGGCCGCCGCCCAGCACCCCGACGCCACCTACGTGGTCTATTCGGGCGATCCGGAGGCCTGCGCCCGCATCGTCTCGGGGGACAACATCGAGCACCGGCGGCTGCCGCGGGTCCCCGCGACCGTGCGGCTGACCCTGGTCTGGCCGTGGCTGTTCCTGCGGGATCGCCTGGACACGCTGCTCACCACCTACATCGCCCCGCCGCTGGTGCCGGGCGACCGGCAGGTGGTGGTGGTCCACGACATCCTGTTCGAGACCCACCCCGAATTCTTTCCCTGGTCGATGCGCTGGCGGAACAAGATCCTGACCCGGCTCTCGGCCCGGCGCGCCAAGCTGGTTCTGACCATTTCCGAATACAGCCGCGACTCCATCGCCAAGGTCTACGGCATCGAACGCCACCGCATCGCCGAGGTGCGCTGCGGCTCGACCCCGCCGCAGGCGGTCTCGGAGCGGACCCCGCTTGCGGACGGGCGGCCGTACCTGCTTATGGTCGGCCGGCTGGAGCCGAGGAAGAATCTCGGTCTCGTCCTCGATGCCTTCGCGCGGCTGCCGGAGGGCGCGGCGCGGCTCATCGTGGTGGGCAAGGGTGACGGCGAGCGGCCCGAGACCCTGGACCGCCTTGCCCGGACGCCGGACGCGGTGCACATCGCCGGCATCGACGACCGGGGGCTCTCCGACCTCTACGCCCGGGCCGCCGCCCTGGTCTTCCCGAGCCGCGGCGAGGGCTGGGGCATCCCGGTCCTCGACAGCCTCGCCCGGGGGACGCCGGTCATCGCCTCGAGCCTGACGGCCATCCCGGAGGCCGGCGGCAGCGCGGCGAGCTACTTCGACCCCGACGCCCCCGACCGGGTGGATCGGCTCGCCGAACTGATGGGCGCGGCGATCGAGGGGCGGCTGCCCTTCGACGCGACCGCCGCCCGGGCCCATGCCGCGCGCCACGACTGGGACGGACCGGCCGCCACCTTCGTGGACCTGATGCGCGGCAGCTTCACGGCCCGCACGCATCTCCGGGACCTGATCCTGGCTGCGCCGAACCTGCGGGGGTGACGTCAGCGGAGACCGTCCGCCTGCTCATCGCGCGGCCCTGAATTGACCGACCACCGGACCCTCCGGCGCCTCGTCGGCGATGGGATCCCGGATCAGCGTCCAGTAGCCGAGCGCCGCCACCAGGGCGATCACCGCCCCGGTGATGAAGGCCATCGAGAAATGGCCCGTGCCGCCGACGATGAAGCCCGTCACGGTCGGCGCCAGGGCGCCGCCGATATAGCCGCCGAAATTCTGCATCGCGCCGAGCGACGCCGTGCAGCTGGCCGGCGCCGCCACGGAGGCCATCGCCCAGGCCGACGACGAGCTCACGTAGACGAGGAAGAGCGAGGCCGAGATGCAGGCGATGGCGAGGGTGTCGCTCGGCGTCAGGGCCGCCACGACCGTGCAGGCGGCGGTCGCCACCAGGGATCCGACCATCGGGATCTTGCGGCTGCGGATCGGGTCGACGCCCCGGCGGACCAGCATGTCGACCACGCGGCCGCCCAGGATCCCGCCGAGCACGCCGAAGGCGAAGGGGATCGAGCCGACGAGGCCGGTCTTCTGCAGGGTGAAGTGCCGCTCGATCTCGAGGTAGCTCGGCAGCCACGCGGTGTAGAGCCACGTCATGTAGATGCAGCCGAAATAGCCGACGATCATCCCCCAGCTGGTGCGGAACCCGAAGAGCCGGCGCCACGCGCTCCAGGTGACCGGGCGGCTGGCATTCGGGGCATCGCCCTCTTCCAGGAAGGCGCGCTCCCCCGGCGTCAGGTCGGTCTCGCGCGGGTTGCGGAAGACCCCGTAGACGATCGCGGCGAGCACGAGGCCGACCGCCCCCATGATCACGAACATCGCCCGCCAGCCGAAGCTCACCATGAGGAAGGTCAGCAGCGGCAGGGCCAGGAAGGTCCCGAGCGAGGAGGCGCAGTTCCAGATCCCCGTGGCGGTGCCGCGCTGGCGGATGTTGAACCAGTCGCGGGAGACCCGGGCGCAGGTCGGGAAATGCGGCGCCTCGCCGATGCCGAGCACGATCCGCGCGCTCACGAACTGCCAGAACGACGTCACCGCGCCGCCGAGCATCTGGCCGAACGACCAGCAGGTCAGGCCGAGCGTCAGCGTCAGGCGCGGTCCGAACCGGTCGGCGAGCACACCGGCCGGCAGTTGTGCGAAGGCGTAGGCCCAGAGGAAGGCCGAGAGCAGCAAGCCCATCTCGGGGATCGAGAGGCCGAGATCCTCCCGGATCAGCGGGTTGGCCACCGCCAGGGTGGCCCGGTCGACGTAGTTAACCACGCCCGCCGTCACGAGAAGGGCAAGCGAGATCGTCTGGATGCGGCGCACGCGCGGCGTTGCGGCCAAGGCCATCGTATCCTCCCGGAATGGCGGGCCCCTTGAGGGTCTCCGTGGCCGGCCGGTCCTGTGCGACTCGTGGCGGCCCGGCACCATTCTGCACCGAACGCGGCCGGACGGAAGGTCCGCTACCCCTCGCCTCGCGGCGCCGGGCGTCGTAGACCGGCCGCTCCGTCATCCTTCGAGTCCGGACCGTTGCGCCTGATCCAGATCACCCACCACGACCTCGACGGCTACGGCGCCTCCACGGTCGCCGCCGCCTGCGCCACGGTCGAGCGCGTCGTCCACGTGCCCCGCTACAGCGATGTCGGCCCGGTCTTCGAGGACGAGATCAAGCGTCTCGGCCGCGCGGCGGAGCGCGAGATCCTGCTGATGACGGATCTCGGCCTGGAGGAGCAGACCATCGCGGGCCTGAGGAAGTTCGCCGCGATGAACCGGCGCCGGGAGGACGGGCAGAAGCACCGCCTCGTGGTCCTCGACCACCACGCCTCGTCCCTCGACCAGATGCGCCGGCTGGGCCTGGAGGCGACCCGCCGATGCAGCGCGCCCGGCGCTCCACCGGATCGATCTGGGCGATCCCGAGATCGCCGTGCTGATCGAGGACGACATCTGCGCCACGCGGATGACCTTCGAACACCGGGCCCTGTTCGCCACGCACGAACCCGCGACCGACCTGTCGAGCCTGCTGTCCGCGGTCGATGCCGTCGACCTCTGGCGCAAGGAAAGCCCGGCCTTCCGCGGCGGGCTCGCCCTGGACGAGTTGTTCTGGGAAGTCGTGTCGAGCTACGTGCCGGTCGGTCATCCCTGGCACGACCGGTTCGTGTCCGACATCCTGCTCGCGGCCGCCGCGTCCCTGCGGGACGGCGCCAACCCGGCCGAACTCGAGCGGCGCGCCTCGGAGATCCGCACCGGCGTGGTCGACGCCCTGCTGCGCGAGGCGCCCGACGACGATCCGACGCTGACCACGCGCATGCGCCTCGCCCGGGCCCTCGCCCGCTCGGACGCCCTGTTCCGCCCGCTGAAGGACGGCACGCTCCTGTCCTTCGCCCTCGATTCGGGCACCTTCCAGCGGGTCTCCGACCTGATCATGGATGCGGGCCGCGCCAAGCGCGTGGTCAACGTCCAGCGGATGGGCACGCTGTCGTTCCGCTCCAACGACGGCACGGCGCTCGACGGCGCCCGCCTGTTCCGCGGCGGCGGCCACCGCGACGCGGCGGGCGGCCGGCTCCAGAGCGGCTCGGCCTTCTCGATGGCGGACGCGATCGCGCAGGTGGAGCCGGTGCTGAACCCGGAGAAGCCCGCGGGTTCCGACAGCCCGTTCGCGGCGCTCAAGAACTGGAAGGGGTGAGGCGCGGCCGCCTCCGCCCCGTCTTCGCTCCCCTCGTAATGGCGAAGTCCGGCCTAAAGCCTGAAATCCTCGCCGAGATACAGGCGCCGCGCATCCGGGTTCGCCACGATCTCCTCCGGCGTGCCCTCGGTGAGGATGCGGCCGGAATGGGCGATGTAGGCCCGGTCGATCAGGCCCAGCGTCTCGCGGACGTTGTGGTCGGTGATCAGCACGCCGATGCCGCGCTGCTTCAGGTGCTTCACCAGATCCTGGATGTCGCCCACCGCGATCGGGTCGATGCCCGCGAAGGGCTCGTCCAGCAGCATGAAGGTCGGCGAGGAGGCGAGCGCCCGGGCGATCTCGCAGCGTCGCCGCTCGCCGCCCGAGAGCGCGATCGAGGGCGACTTGCGCAGGCGCGCGATGTCGAACTCCTCCAATAGGGAATCGAGCTTGCGGGCGCGCGCCTTGCGGTCGGGCTCAGCCACCTCCAGCACCGCGCGGATGTTGTCCTCGACGGTGAGCCCGCGGAAGATCGAGGCCTCCTGCGGCAGATAGCCGATCCCGAGCCGCGCCCGCTGGTACATGGGCAGGTGCGTGATCGGCAGGCCGTCCAGGGTGATGTGGCCGCGATCGGCCGCCACCAGCCCGGTGATCATGTAGAAGATCGTGGTCTTGCCGGCGCCGTTCGGGCCCAGCAGTCCCACGGCCTCGCCGGTGCGGACGGTGAGCCCGGCCTCGTGGACCACCGTGCGGGCGCCGTAGCTCTTACGCAGGCCGCTCACGCTGAGGATGCCGAGGCCGCCCGCCTCGGCCGCGGACCAGCCCTCGGCCTCGGCCGCGTCCGGCTGCCGCGCGCGCCGGCCGAACAGGCGGCCGAGCCAGCTCGTTCGGCCCGCCGGGTCCTGCGGGCCAGCCTGGAACGCCACGGCGCCGCTCAATCGACCTGCGCCTTCGGCCTGGGCGGCGGCTGCGTGCAGCCCTTCGCCTTGCCGTCCTTGGCGTCGGACTTCTCGCCGGGCACGAACAGGGCCGAGACGCGGCCGCCCGCCACCGGGTCCATGTTCGCGCGCCCGGTGTTCATGTCGTAGACGAGCCGCTGGCCGCGGGTGACGTTCTGGCACTGGCTCAGGACGACATTGCCGGTCAGCACGATCCGCTTGGCGTCCTGATCGAACACCGCATGGTCGCCGGTGGCGACCTGATCCTTCTGCACCACCGTCACCGGACCGGCGCAATCGACCTTCTGGATCCCGTTCTCGGCGGGATTCCGGGGCGCCGCTTCGGCCCCCTCCTCCTTCGCCTCGCCCTTGGCAGCCTTGCCGGGCGCGTCCTTGCCGCGCTTGTAGGTGACCGTCATGGTCGAGCACCGGATGGTGCTGTCGCCCTGCACGGCCACGACGTTGCCGGCGAAGATCGCCTTGTTCTCCCGGTCGAACACGTCGAGCCGGTCGGCGTCGATCTTGATCGGGTCCTTGCCTCCGCCCCCGATATTCCCGAAGGGCGAATCTTTCCGCGCGGACTTCTCAGCGAAAGCCGGGCCGGCGAGAACCAGCCCCGCCGCCAGGGCGGCCCAGACGATGCGGGCGGCGCTCATCGCGCACCGTCCGCGGCTTGGGCGTCCGACGTCAGGATGCGGGCCTGCGGCTTCTCGGCCTGATCCTCGTTGAGGATCACCACCTGGACCTTGCCCACGAAGGAGATCCGCTTGCCGTTCTCGACGACGTCGAGGGTGTCGGCCTTCACGGTGGCCCGCGGGCTCGAAACGGTGACAGGCTCCTGCGAGCTGATGGCGCCGGTCTTGAACGCCACGGCGGCCGAGCGCAGGCGCACCTCCTCGCCCTTGTCGGTCCAGATCCGGATGTCGTCCTTCAGGTCGAGCGCCTCGCGGGCCGTGTCGAACAGGCCCGACACCGCCGAGAGCCGGGCGATGCCGCCCTGATCGTCGGTGGCGATGTGGCCGCGCATCTGCTGCAGCTCGATCTGGCTCGGCTTGCGGACGTCCTGCAGGGCGGCGTCCGCCGTCACCTCGTAGCCGCGCGTTCCCTGGCGGAAGCCCGAGAGCCGCGGATTCTCCATGCGGACCTTCGAGCCCGCCAGCGTCACCGGACCGACCGAGACACCCGGCAGCTGGGCCGCGAAAGGATTGAACAGGTACCCCAGCAGCAGCGCCACCGAGCCCCCGGCGACCACCGGAATCATGCGGCGCATGGTGCGCACGCGTCCGCTGTGGCGATACGCCCGGGCATGGGCCCGGGTCCGCGCCGCCGCGACCGCCTGTCCGTTGCCGGCTTCAGCCTCGACCGGGTTCATGCAGCGTCCGTGAGGCGCGCCTGACGCGCGCGAGAGGGTTCGGCTCAGACGCCTGCGGCCCCCACCGCGCCCGCGCCATCGGCCGGGCAATGATCCCGACCGGTGGCGAAGTTATGGCTCGACCGTTTCCGAATGAT
>NZ_BACT01000413.1:0-8278 GCF_000333255.1 Methylobacterium sp. B1
TTCCTAGACGAGATCGGCGACATGCCGGCGGCGATGCAGGCCAAGATCCTGCGGGTGATCCAGGATTGCGTCGTGACCCCGCTGGGGGGTCGGTCCACCCGGGTCGATGTCCGCCTCGTGGCGGCGACGCATCGCGATCTGCCGCAGCTGGTCGCCGAGGGTCGGTTCCGGGCCGACCTGTTCTACCGGCTGAACGTCGTGCCGATCACCCTGCCGCCCCTGCGTGAGCGCCTCGCCGACATCGTGCCCCTGGCCGAGCATTTCCTCGTGCCCTCGGGCAAGCGCCTCAGCGGTGGAGCCGCCTCGCGCCTGCTGGCCTACGAATGGCCCGGCAACGTCCGGGAGTTGCGCAACGTCGTGGAGCGGGCGGCCATGCTGGTGCGCGGTGGCGCCATCGCGGCCGAGGCGATCGACCTGCCGGCGATGCGGACCGACCGGCGTGGCGGCGATACGGCGGACAGCTGGCTGGCCGGGGATCTGCCCGGCGCCGTCGCCCGCCTGGAGCGGACCATGATCGCCGCCGCGCTCCGCGAAGCCGACGGCAACCGCGCCCGCGCCGCCCGCCGCCTCGGCATCCAGCGGCAGCTCCTCTACGCCAAGATCGAGCGCTATGGCCTCGCTGCGCCAGGGGCTGATCTGTCGGAAGAGACGACAGAAGCTGTCGGGAATCCGGACGCTGCGCGGGACATCGACCCGAGCTGACGCCTCTGGGACCGGAGAAGCGTTCACATCCGGCGTGAGGACTGCCGCGGCCGGGAACCGTTGGCACGCGCGGGCGTCGAGCCCCGCATGCGACGGCGCGGCCCGGATCGGGACCGGGCCATTCGTCGATCGGGGGATCGCGGCGGGATGGACAGGATCGAGACAGGCGCAGGCGCGCGCAGCGCCCGGACTACCTCCGCGAAGGCTTTGCGCGGCCTCGACGCGCTCAACTTCTTCCTCGCGGACGTGCGTGACGGCCTCGGCCCCTACCTCGCCATCTACCTGATCGCCGTGCGCGGTCCCGACCAGGGCTGGAACGAGGCCACGACCGGCCTTGTGATGACCATTGCGGGCATCCTCGGCCTCGTAGCGCAGACGCCGGCCGGGGCGCTGATCGACGCCACCAACCACAAGCGCGCGGTGGTGATCGGCGGTGCCATCGCGGTGACGGCGAGCTGCCTCGTCCTGCCGTTCATCACCAACTTCTACCTCGTCACCGCCACCCAATCGATCGCCCACGTCGCCGGCACGATCTTCCCTCCGGCGCTCGCCGCGATCACCCTCGGCCTCGTCGGCCCGAAAATGTTCGCCAAGCGGATCGGCCGCAACGAAGGCTTCAACCATGCCGGCAACGCGGTCTCCGCGGCGCTGGCGGGCGGTCTGGCCTATTTCTTCGGGCCCGTGGTCGTGTTCTGGCTGATGGGCATCCTGGCGGCGCTCTCGATCGGCGCCATGCTGATGGTGCCGGCCGACGCCATCGACAACGACCTCGCCCGGGGCATGACCGAGGAGGAGGAGCAGGCGCAGGAGAAGCCCTCGGGCCTCGCCACCCTGCTGCAGAACCGGGCGCTGCTCCTGTTCGCGGTGCTTTGCGCGATCTTCCACCTCGCCAACGCGGCAATGCTGACCTCGGTGGGCCAGCTCCTGACGCACCTGTCGGGCAAGGACCACGCGACGTCGCTGATCGCGGTCTGCATCGTAGCGGCGCAATGCGTGATGGTGCCGGTGGCGATCTTCGTGGGCGCCAAGGCCGACGTGATCGGCCGAAAGCCGATCTTCCTGACCGCTTTCGGGATCCTGGCGCTGCGCGGCGTGCTCTACACCCTGTCGGACAACCCGTTCTGGCTGGTGGGCGTGCAGCTCCTCGACGGGATCGGCGCCGGCGTCTACGGCGCGCTGTTCCCGATCGTGGTGGCCGACCTGACCCGCGGCGGCGGCCGGTTCAACGCGGCCCAGGGCGCCGTGGCCACGGCTCAGGGAATTGGCGCCTCGTTGAGCGCCACGCTCGCCGGCGTCATCATCGTGTCCGCCGGCTATTCCACCGCCTTCCTGGCGCTGGCGGCCATCGCGGCGCTCGGCTTCGTCCTGTACTTCGCACTGATGCCCGAGACCCGTGGCGCGGTGCGCGCGGGCACCGAGCCCGAGAGCGGCGGGGGCAGGACCCCGGCTGTGCCGGTGCGCGCCTGAACGCGGCGCTTCGACCCCGAAGCCACGACGGCTTCTGCCGTCCGTGTCGATGCCTGGCGCCGCAGGCGAAGCCGAAAGCGGCGCCGTTCCTGTCGGCCGGGCCTTACGACACCGCGGCCAGCTCCGGCGCAGCCGTCGCCGTAGCCGGGTCGGTCGCCTCCGGCGGGGCCTTCCGCGAGACGTAGTAGATGTCGACGGCGCGCCAGAAGGCCCCCTGCTCTTCCACCGAGCGGCGGGCAAGGGACGCCTCGAGGATCGACATCGCGGCCCGTGCGGGCTCGCTCCGCTCGAGTTCCTCGAGCAGGCCGGCGAGATTCAGCATGGGGCTTACCTCCGAGCGGACAACAACCCCGACTAACGCCCGAGCGGGCGTAACGATCCGCCGCGCCCTGCATGTCCGAGCCCTGCATGATCCTTGCCTCGGACCGAGGCGCGGCTACCATCCCCGCGTCGAGTCCGACTCGTCCTCCCGTCCACCATCGAGGATTTCCGATGTTCTCCTGCCGAAGCGGTGCGGCCCTACCCCTGCGCGGAGCGATCTTCGCCCTGGCCCTGGCCGGCGGATTCGGGGCGGCTCCCCTCGGCGCCCGCGAGATGCCCGAGTCCGGCACCGCCGCAGCGGTGAAGAAGCCGAACGTCGTGATCCTCGCCACCGGCGGCACGATCGCCGGCGCCGGCGCCGATGCCGCCAACAGCGCCACGTACACGGCCGCGAAGGTGCCGGTCGACAAGCTGATCGCGGCCGTGCCGCAGGTGAACACCATCGCCAATGTCCGCGGCGAACAGGTCTTCCAGATCGCCTCCGAGAGCTTCACCGACGCCCAGCTCGTCCAGCTCGGCAAGCGCGTGTCCCAGCTTCTGAAGCAGGATGACGTCGACGGCGTCGTCATCACCCACGGGACCGACACCCTGGAGGAGACCGCGTTCTTCCTCGATCTCGTGGTGAAGAGCGACAAGCCGATCGTGGTGGTCGGCTCGATGCGGCCGGGCACGGCGATCTCGGCGGACGGTGCCCTCAACCTGCTCGACGCCGTCACGGTCGCCGCCAGCAAGGAGGCGGTCGGCCAGGGCGTCACCGTGACGATGAACGACTACATCCAGTCCGGCCGCGACGTGAACAAGCGGACCAACATCGTGCCCAGCGCCTTCTACAGCCAATGGGGCCCGCTCGGCATGGTCGTCGAGGGCAAGACCTATTTCTTCCGCTCGCTCACGAAGCGGCACAACATGAGCTCCGAATTCGACATCGACCAGATCGACAGCCTGCCGCTGGTCGGCATCGTCTACGGCTCGGGCAACATGATCCCGGGCGTTTACGATGCCGAGGTCCAAGCGGGCGCCAAGGCGATCGTCAACGCCGGCACCGGCAACGGCTCGGTCCCCGGCTACCTCGTCGACAAGCTCAAGGACATCCGCTCCAAGGGGACGCTCGTGATCCGTTCCTCACGGGTGCCGGACGGATTCGTCCTGCGCAACGCCGAGCAGCCCGACGACAAGTACGACTGGGTGGTCGCCCACGACCTGAACCCCGCCAAGGCCAAGGTCCTGGCGGCCGTGGCGCTTACCAAGACGACCGACACCAAGGAGTTGCAGCGCATCTTCTGGGAGTATTGAGGGTCGGCGACGGACGCGTGCCGCCCGGGTCGCAAGCGCGGATTCCGGCGCCTCTGCAACCCGGGCGGTCCCATCAGCCGCGCCTCATTCTGAGATGCGGCGACGTCGCCTCGCAGGAGCGCTCCGGCGAGCCGCCCGATGCCTGGAGCGCCCCGGCGCCTCAGGATGAGGCTGTGAATCGGACGCCGGCTCCCGAAATGGCCGGGCGCTCCCGCGCGCCGCCCGGGTTACATCCCGCGGTGCACTCCTTAGATACCAGCCACCGACGCGGCCGCCGGACCGAGCCCGAATCACGGCCTCAGCCCCGCGCCCGTCGGCACCGAGCCTGGAGGAACGAGAATGACCGAGCTTCATCCCGAGGTCGCGGCGGTCACCGAGCGCGTCGTGGCGCGCTCCCGCGAGACCCGGCGCGCCTATCTCGACCTGATCGCCCGTGAGCGCGAGTCGGGGGTCCGGCGCGGCAAGCTCGCCTGCGGCAACCTCGCCCACGGCTTCGCGGCCTCCGGCGAGGACAAGGCGGCGATCCGCGACGAGCGGACGGTGATGAACATCGGCATCGTCACCGCCTACAACGACATGCTCTCGGCTCATCAGCCCTACGGGCGCTATCCGGACCAGATCAAGCTGTTCGCCCGGGAGCGCGGGGCCACCGCGCAGGTGGCGGGCGGGACGCCGGCCATGTGCGATGGCGTCACCCAGGGGCAGACCGGCATGGAGCTGTCGCTGTTCTCCCGGGACACGATCGCCCTGTCCACCGCGGTGGCCCTGAGCCACGGCATGTTCGACGGCGCGGCGCTCCTCGGCATCTGCGACAAGATCGTGCCGGGCCTGCTGATCGGCGCGCTGCGCTTCGGCCACCTGCCGACGATCCTGATCCCGGCCGGGCCCATGCCCTCCGGCCTCGCCAACAAGGAGAAGCAGCGGATCCGCCAGCTCTACGCCGAGGGCAAGGTCGGCCGCGCGGAACTGCTCGAATCCGAGTCGGCCTCCTACCACGGCGCCGGGACCTGCACGTTCTACGGCACCGCCAACTCGAACCAGATGATGATGGACATGATGGGCCTGCACATGCCCGGCGCGTCCTTCATCAATCCCGGCACCAAGCTGCGCCAGGCCGTGACCCGGGCGGCGATCCACCGGCTCACCGAGATCGGCGCCGCCGGCAACGATTACCGGCCGCTCGGCCTGTGCGTCGACGAGAAGGCGATCGTGAACGCTGCGGTCGGCCTGCTCGCCACCGGCGGCTCGACCAACCACGCGATCCATCTGCCGGCCATCGCCCGCGCCGCCGGCATCGTGATCGACTGGGCGGATATCGATCGCCTCTCCAGCGCGGTTCCGCTGATTGCCCGCGTCTATCCGAACGGCTCCGGCGACGTGAACCACTTCCACGCGGCCGGCGGCATGAGCTTCGTCATGGCCGCGCTGCTGGATGCCGGCCTGCTGCACGACGACATCCTCACCGTGGCGGGCCAGTCGCTGCGCGACCACGCCCGCGACCCGAAGCTCGCCGGCGAGGAGTTGGTCTTCGAGGACGCCGTGCCGGAGAGCCTCGACGACGCGATGCTCCGCCGGCCCGCGAACCCGTTCCAGCCGGATGGCGGCATGCGGCTGGTGAAGGGCAATCTCGGCCGGGCGACGTTCAAGACCAGCGCCGTGGAGGAGCACCGCCGGACCATCGAGGCACCGGCCCGGGTCTTTTCGGACCAGGACGATGTGCTCAAAGCCTTCAAGGCCGGCGAGCTGGAGCGGGACGTCGTGGTGGTGGTCCGCTTCCAGGGCCCGAAGGCCAACGGCATGCCGGAGCTGCACAAGCTCACCCCGCCGCTGGGCGTGCTGCAGGACCGCGGCCACAAGGTCGCGCTGGTGACCGACGGGCGCATGTCGGGGGCTTCGGGCAAGGTTCCGGCCGCGATCCACCTGAGCCCCGAGGCGCTGGGCGGCGGTCCGATCGGGCGGATCCGCGACGGCGACATCGTCCGCTTGAGCGCGGCGGACGGGCTGCTGGAGGTGCTGGTCGACGAGGCAGAGCTGGCCGCCCGGCCGGAGGCCGAGGCTCCGGAGCCGGCGCAGGGCACCGGTCGGGAATTGTTCGCGTTCATGCGCCAGGGGGCCGATACGGCGGAGCGGGGCGCCTCGGCGATGCTCGCCGCCGCCGGTCTCTGAGTTCGTAGAGGAGGTGCCGACCATGAATGATCTGACCAGCATCGACGCGCTGATGCGCTCCGTGCCCGTCATTCCGGTCCTGGTGATCGACGACGTGGCGCAGGCCCGGCCCATCGCCGAAGCCCTGGTGAAGGGCGGCCTGACCGCCCTGGAGGTCACCCTGCGCACTCCGGCCGCCCTCGATATCATCCGGGAGATGACCCGGGTCGAGGGCGCGGTTGTGGGCGCCGGGACGGTGCTCAACCCCCGCGACCTGGAGAACGCCCTGGGGGCGGGGGCGGAGTTCATCGTCTCGCCGGGGCTCACCGACCCGCTGACCGACGCCGCCAAGGCCAACGGCGTCCCCTATCTGCCGGGCGTCGCCACGGCGGCCGACATCATGCGCGGGCTCGATCACGGGCTCGACCGGTTCAAGTTCTTCCCAGCCGAGGCCGCGGGCGGGATCAAGGCGCTGAAGGCGCACGCGGCGGTGTTCGGCGCGGTGCGGTTCTGCCCGACGGGTGGGATCACCGAGGCGACCGCCCCCGACTGGCTGGCGCTCCCGTCCGTGCTCTGCGTCGGCGGCAGCTGGGTGGTGAAGCCCGGCACGCCCGATCCGGCGGCGATCGAGCAGGCAGCCCGGGCCGCTGCGGGGCTGCGGACAGGAACTCACCGCTAAATCGCCGCATCCGAAGGGCGTCCCTCCTCCCTCGCGGGGGAGGGAGAGCCGCGGCGTCTCCGGCGTCTCCTGCCGATCCCGATAGATGTCGCCGCCAGCCGGTGCGGCGGATGAAGATCGCGCTTGTCCCGGAGACGCTGGCGTCCGGCGGCGACGTTTAGGCTCGCAGCCCTCTGCCGCCGAAGGCGCGCTGCGGCGCCGCCCGCTACTCCGCCGGCAACGCCTCCCGCCGCGCCCGCGGCACGAACACACCGCCCTCCGGCTCCAGCGTGATGCGCCGCTCGTGGAACGCGTCCAGCGTCGAGCGGTGGCCGATCGACACGATCGTCGTCCCGGGCAGGCGCTCGCGCAGCATCCGGTAGAGGGCCGCCTCGGAGGGTTCGTCGAGCGAGGCCGTCGCCTCGTCGAGGAACAGCCATTCCGGCTTGGACAGAAGCGCACGGGCGATGGCCAGCCGCTGCTGCTCGCCCCCCGACAGCCGCCGCTCCCAGGTGTCGGTCTGGTCGAGGTGGTCGACCAAGTGCGGCAGCTGGGCGGCCGTCAGCGCATCCTTGATCGCCGCGTCCGAGAACTGATCGGTCGTGTTCGGGTAGACCACGGCGCCACGCAGTGTCCCCTGGGGGATGTAAGGCCGCTGCGGCAGCACCAGCGCCGACTGCCCGGCGGGCACGTCGACCCGGCCCTTGCCGAACGGCCAGATCCCAGCGATCGCCCGGAACAGGGTCGACTTGCCCGAGCCGGAGGGACCCGTGACCAGGGTCGCGCCGCCCCGCGGCAGGGTCAGCGTGTCGGCGGTCACGATCGGGCGCCCGTCCGGCAGGGCGAGGACGAGTCCGCGCGCGGTGACGTCGCCCGTGCTCTCGTTGCCCTGGATCAAGCCGTAGCCTGCGGCCTCGAGGGCCTCGGCCTTGGTCATGGCCCGGCGGAAGGATCCGAGACGGTTGGTGTTGGCCTTGTAGGCCGCCAGCGTCGTGTAGGAATCCACGAAGAACGACAGCGAACTCTGCACCTGGCTGAAGGCCTGCGAGGTCTGCTGGAGGGCGCCCAGCGTGATCTTCTTGGCGAAGAAGGACGGGGCCGCCAGCACCATCGGGAAGATCACGCTCGCCTGCCGGTAGCTGAACGTGAAGGCGATCAGCTTGATGCGGCGGAAGATGATCCCGACGTAGTTATCGATGACGCTGTGGAACAGCGTCGAGAGCCGCGAGGCCTCCGCCCGCTCGCCGCGCAGCAGGGCGATCTGCTCGGAGTAGATGCGGTTGCGGGCCAGCGCGAAGCGGAAATCGGCCTCGACCCGCTCCTGCCGGAAGTCGAGCCCGATGAGCGGCCGGCCGATGAGGTGGGTGAGCCACGTGCCGACCACCGCGTAGGCGATCACCAGCCAGACCAGGAAGCCCGGGATCACCGTGTCGGTGAACGGCACCACGAAGTCCCGCGACAGGGTCCAGAGGATCACGATGAACGAGACGAGCTGCGCGGCCTGGCTCAGCAACCGGATCGACAGCGTCGTGGTCTGCACGATGAAGCTGTTGACGTCGGCCTGGATGCGCTGATCGGGGTTGTCGGCCTCCTCGTCGGTGAACGGGATCCGGTAATGGTTGCCGTTGCGAGCCAGCGCTCGTACAGGCTGTGCGTCAGCCACGTGCGCCAGCGGATCAGCAGCGAGGAATC
>NZ_BACT01000412.1:0-164 GCF_000333255.1 Methylobacterium sp. B1
CGTAGAAGTCGAATTGCTGGTTCTGGTGCAGCACCGCGGCCGGGTTCAGGGCGGCGCCGAAATCGAGCCCGCCCTGCGGCAGGCCGCCGATCACGCCGGGCTCGGCAGTGAGCGTCAGGTACTTGAGCACCCGCTCCTCGGCGGCGACCGCCGCGACGCCCTCG
>NZ_BACT01000411.1:0-1175 GCF_000333255.1 Methylobacterium sp. B1
CGCACGCGCCTTCGACAAGGATTACGAGTTCCGCCGCACCGAGACCGTCGGCCCGCGCGTCTCCGGCGAACTCGTGCAGTCCGGCACGCTGGGCGTCGTGCTCTCCGTCGTGGCGGTGCTGCTCTACCTCTGGTTCCGGTTCGAGCGGGAGCTGGCGCTCGGCGCCATCGTCGGCACGCTCCACGACATCGTGCTGACGGTGGGCGTGTTCATCATCACCCGGATCGAGTTCAACATGACCTCGATCGCGGCGATCCTGACCATCGTGGGCTACTCGCTCAACGAGACGGTCGTGGTGTTCGACCGGACTCGCGAGCTGATGCGGCGGTACAAGACCATCCCCACCGTCGACCTGCTGAACCTGTCGATCAACTCGACCATGTCGCGCACGGTGATGACGTCGATCTCGTCCTCCCTGTCGCTGCTGGCGCTGGTGCTGTTCGGCGGCGAGGCGATCAAGGGCTTCGCCGTGGTGATGCTCTGCGGCGTCCTGATCTGCACCTACTCGGCGATCTTCATCTCGACTCCGGTGTTGATCTATCTGGGCTTGATGCTCTCGGGCGCCCGCGCCGCGTCCGAGCGGTCCGGCGTCCCGCAACCGGCGGAGTAGTCCTTTTTCCGAGATGGCCGATCAGCCAAGTCCGAAGACCTTCGACTCCGGCTTCGTGCCGGGTCGCCACATCATCGATAGCTACGGCAATGGCGGCTTCCGCTTCGCCGGGATGTCGCATCGCGGCTCGATCCTGCTGCTGCCCTCGGGGGTTCGGGCCTGGGAGGTGACGGAGCCGAGGGCGATCGACCGGACGGCCCTGCGGCCGGTCCAGGCTGAATCGGAGGGGATCGAGTTGCTGCTCGTCGGCACTGGCCTCGACATCGCCGCCATCGACCCCGCCTTGCGGGGCTGGCTCAAGGATTTCGGCGTCGGCCTCGACGTGATGCAGACCGGGGCCGCGGCCCGGACCTACAACATCCTGGTGGCCGAGAACCGCAAGGTCGCGGCCGCGCTGATCGCGGTGGCCTGATGCCGGAGGTCGAGGGCAGGACCACCGAGACCGGGCTCGCCTTCGCGCAATCCCATTGCGAGGATCTCGTGCGGACCGGCGATCCGGACCGCTACTACGCCAACCTGTTCGCCCCGGCCGCCGCCCGTTCGCATCTCTTCGCCCTCTACGCCT
>NZ_BACT01000410.1:0-16839 GCF_000333255.1 Methylobacterium sp. B1
GGATTACCTCAAGACCCGCGCCCCGTTCTGGAAGCGCGAGCACCTCGCCGACGGCACCACCGGCGGTTGGGTCGAGGCGACGGCTCAGGATGACGCCGCGGCCGGGCGCTGGCGCTGAGGGTCGAGTCCCGGGCTGCGCCGCGCGACACGATCCGCGTCCCGAAGAGGACGAGGCGGCTGGATTGATCGCCGGTATCGATGTCCGGCCCGGGCCGAGGGCGCGGATCCGACTGGCGCCGCCAGTGCTCCTGCGGGGGCGCCCGATGGGCCGAAGCCTGCGGTCCGGCGGCGCGCGCGGACAACCGGCGGACGGGCATCCCCGCCCCGCAGCCGCCCGCAAAGGCCGGAGAGAGCCGGCAGTTCAGGACATCGCCGTCCCGAACGCTCGCCGCCATCGCGCAGACGCCTGCGTGTCCCCCCTGTCATCCCGGTCCCGCCTTCGGTGCCCGGACTGACGGGAAGGCCGATCGGGGCATCCGTCGCAGTCGGAGAGTCGAACAAGCCGGGGACGTCGCCGGCAAACCCGGACCATCGGTTCGGGGTCGCTTCACCCTGAGAACCCGCGGTCTCGCCCTTGACCCCTGAGGGCCCAGGGCGTTCGTGAACCCGCGGTGCAGGAGTGATGATGTCGGACAGCAAGCTACAGGACTTGGACGGCCCGGTCGGGCCCTGGCGCGGAACGGCGCCGCTCGCAGCCTCCGGGATCGCCGTGGTGTGCTTCGTGGCGGCGCTGGCGCTGGCCTGGATGTCCGCCGGCACGCTCCTGCTGATCTTCGCCGGCGTGCTCCTCGGCGTGTTCCTCGACCGCCTGACCCGCGGGCTCGGCCGCGTCCTGCCCCTGCCGCGGGCCCTGCGATTGTCCGTCTTCAGCCTCGTGGTGGCGATCGCGGTGGTCGGCTTCGCGAGCTACGGCGGCGCCACCATCGTCCAGCAGGGCCGCGAACTCGGCACCACGATCAAGGATCAGGCGGCCACGGTGTCGGGCTGGCTCTCGGAGCGCGGCATCGACGTGCCGAGCCTCGCCCCGCAGGGCAGCGGCAAGGACGGCTCGACGGATTCGGGCCAGAAGGAGGGCGGCCTCGCCGGCCTCGCCTCCGGCCTGATGAAGGGCAGCGGCTCCTTCGTGTCGGATGCCGGCAGCGTCCTCGGACCGGCCGCGGCGGTGGTCCTGGGCCTGTTCGATGCCCTCGGCAACGTCCTCGTGATCGCCTTTCTGGGCCTCGCCTTCGCGGCCGACCCGAAGGCCTACCGGGACGGGGTCGTCCGGTTCGTGCCTCCGGCGAAGCGCTGGCGCGCCAGCCAGGTCCTCGACGGGGCCGGCGAGACCCTGCGCCACTGGCTGTTCGGCCAGCTGATCATCATGGCGGTGATCTTCCTGTGCACCTGGGCCGGCCTCGCCTTCCTGGGGATCGGCGGTGCGCTGATCCTGGGGCTCCAGGCGGGCGTGCTCGCCTTCGTGCCGACGGTCGGGCCGCTGGTCGCGGGCCTCGTCATCATCCTCGCCGCGCTCGCCTCGGGCACGAAGGCGGTGATCGGCGCGATCGGCGTGTATCTGGCGGTCCAGTGCCTGGAGAGCTACGGTCTGACGCCGTTCATCCAGAAGCGGGCGCTGGACATCCCCCCGGCCACGATCTTCGCCGGCCAGCTGATCCTCGGCGTGATCTTCGGGCTGTGGGGCATCGCCCTCGCCCTGCCCTTGATGGCGGTCATCAAGGTCCTGCTGGAGCAGCTCTACGTGGAGGATACGCTCCACGAGCAGCCGAGCAATTGAGCGGAGGGACTTGCTCCAGGGCGGCCGGCGATCGGATCGCCGCCGCAGAGGGCCTGCCGGCCGAGCTTCCGCGTCGGGGAGCCGGCCCGATCCCCGAGCCTTCCCCGGGAGGGGCCGCCGCACCGCGCATGCCGGGCCTGACCGAAGGACGGCGCGGTTCGAGGGCTTGCCGCCCGCGCGAGGTCGGGGGCGACGGCGCGCCGGTCTCCAGGGGCGGCATCGACGGCCTGCCCGGCGTCCCGAAGGAGAGCGCCGATCAGGCTCCGGCCGCCGCGGTGTCCTCCGGCGATGTCCGACTGTCGGCGGCGCGAAGGCCGACACCGCGGGTGATCCGAAGGCCGCGACGATGCCGGCCGACACATGCGCCGAGCCGAAACCCGCCAAGACGAACCCGCCAAGACGAACCCGCCAAGCCGAAACCCGCCGAGCCGAAACCCGTCAGGTGCGGCGCCGATAAGCGCGCCCCGAGGAAGAGCGTCGCCGGTTCATCGACGCCGCGCGCGGCAGGGGCAAGTGAGGACGAAGCCGAGTCCGCTTCCGTGCCGAAGCGGAGCGCGACCTCCGGGTCCTTGAGGGAGCCGGCCTATTGGTCCGTGACGGAGAAGCTGGCCCGCGCGACCATGACCAGTCTGCCCGCCTCGTCATAGGCGTGAGCGGAATACTCATTGACCCCGGTCAGGTCGCCTTCGTCGCGCAGGAGTTCCGTCAGGACTCTGCGCAAGAGCTCGCGGAGCGCGCCGTGGCTCGGGAGCTCGACGCCCTCCTCGTCCATGACCGTGACGTGGTTGGTCGTGCTGATGAAGTAGCGTGCCAAAAGACGCTCCACCATTTGGGCGGGAGCGCGCGTCTTCCGGCCGCTAGCGCCCGGAGAACGTTGCCAGCGATGAGCCGTGTCTAGTGTCGCGTCGGTGAGCTCACAATCACAAATGTACGCTAGGAAACACAACGCGACATTTTGCGCGGCCGTCATCATGGCGGCCAGTGAAGGGCCTCCCTCCCGAGCGGCCGCCCGCGCTGCTTGTCCTGCGCGCCGCCGGCGAACCCGCACGCCCTGAACGCCGCTGGCGCCGGGATCGGGCGAGTCGGCGGCTCTGGATCCCGGGCGCTGCGCGGCCCCGGAACGGCGGACGGGATGGGCACCCGGCGGCGTCGCCCGAGAGCGTGCCGGTGCGGGTCGCCCTGACGGCCGGTCAGCCGCGCAGCGCGGTCTCGATCATCCGGGCCACCGCCAGGGTCCGGCCGTCGTCGCCGAAGCGGCCGATCACCTGGACGCCCACCGGCAGGCTCTGGCCGGGCACCGGCACGTTCACGCAGGGCACGCCCATCAGCGTCCACAGCTGGTTGAAGCGCGGGTCGCCCGTCGAATCCAGGGTCGCGGGTGCGGATCCCGGCGCCGAGAAGGTCAGGATCGCGTCGTAATCGGCGAAGAGGCCCTTCAGCACCCGCCGGGCGTGATGGCCGTGGCGGCGGGCATCGTCGTACTGGGCCGGCTCGATCGCCGCGCCAGCGTCGAGATGCTCGCGGACGCGGGGCGGGAGCGCGTCGGCCTGCGTGTCGTACTCCCAGGCGAGCGCCAGCCGCCCCTCGTAGTTCTGGATGATGCGGTGGCGCTCCCAGGCCTGCGCCAGCTCCGGCGGCAGGGCGAGGTCGCTCACCCGCGCCCCGGCCCGCTCGGCCGCCTGCCGGGCGCGCATCAATGCGGCTTCGGCCTCCGGTTCCGGGGCCTCGGCGAAGTCCTGCCGCACCACGGCGATGCGGGGGGCCGAGCCCGAATCCGCGCCGTCGATCTCCGGGCGTCCGGTGACCAGGGCGAGGGCATGGGCGACGTCCGCGACCCCGGCGGCGAACAGCCCGACCGTGTCGAGGGCCCAGGAATAGGTCTTCACGCCGACCGTGGGGATCAGCCGGAACGACGGCTTCACCGCCGCGCAGCCGCAATAGCTCGCGGGCCGGATCACCGACCCCGCCGTCTGCGTGCCGAGGGCCAGGGGCAGCATCCCGGCGCCCACGGCGGCGGCCGAGCCCGCCGATGAGCCGCCCGGCGTGTGGCCGGGATCGTGCGGGTTGACCGTCTCGGTCGGGTCGCTGCTGGCGAAGGCCGTGGTGGTGGTCTTGGCGAGGGCGACGGCGCCGAGCTGCTTCAGCCGGCTCACCACGGCGGCGTCACCCCGGGGCGTCCAGCCCGCGTAGATCGACGAGCCCATCTGGCTCGGCAGGCCGGCGCTGTCGATGATGTCCTTCACGCCCACCGCGATGCCGGCGAGCGGCCCGGTCTCCGGGATCGCCGGCGCCGGGTCGAGGGTGACCAGCGCGTGCAGGTCCGGCTCCCGCGCGGCGATCGCGGCGCGGCACAGATCGATCGCCCCCGCGGGGGTCAGGGTGCCGGCGGCGATGCGGGCGCGGAGGTCGAGAAGTGAAAGCATAATGCATTCAGTCTGCGGTCCGCGGCGCTGTCAACCGAGACGCCACAGGTCGCGTCATTCCCGAAACGCCGTTGACGAACGCTTTACGCGACCGTGCGCATCGTCCGGGTCATGTGGCGTGGCGTATCCCTGTTCTCGGCTCTGGCGCTGTTCGGCGCGGGCCTCACCGCGTGCTCGATCAATCATTTCGAGCGGCGCGAACCGTGGCGCGATCAGGCGGAGCAGGTCTGCCTGGCCAAGAAGCTCGTCGAGCCCTCGGAGTTCGTCACGCCGATCGCGGCCATGGACGGCCCCGGGCCGTGCGGCATGCAGCAGCCCTTCCGGGTGACGCGGCTCGGCGGCGGCTCCGTCCTGCTGAAGCAGCGGATGACCCTGGGCTGCCCGGCGCTGGTCGAGGCCGAGGCGTGGCTCGCCGACACGATCCAGCCGGCCGCCAACCTCTATTTCGGCGTGCCGGTCGCCGAGATCAACGCGGGTTCCTATTCCTGCCGCGGCCGCAACAACCAGCCCGGCGCCAAGCTCTCCGAGCACGGTTTCGGCAACGCCATCGACGTCATGTCGATCAAGCTCGCCGACGGCCACGTGATCACCGTGAAGGGCGGCTGGCGCGGCACGGAGGCCGAGCAGGGCTTCCTGCGCGAGATCTTCCTCGGCGCCTGCCAGCGCTTCACCACGGTGCTGGCCCCCGGCTCGAACGTGTTCCACTACGACCACATCCACGTCGATCTCGCCCGGCACGACCCGCGCGGTCTGAGGCGGATCTGCCAGCCGATGATCAAGTTCACGCCACAGCTCGGCACCGGCGTCGAGCGGCCGCTGAGCCGTCCGGTCCCGCCGCAGCGCCAGCCTGCCGCCCCGCAGGCGCCGGTGGATGTGGAGCAGGACGATCCCTACGGCGTGTCGCCGATGTCGAAGGCCGGCGGCGCGACGCAGGTCGCCAGGGCGCCGGCCCGCCCGACCGCGGCATCGGCCTACACCGCCGCGCCGCCGGTGCGGCCGGCGCCACGGATCGCCGCGGCCGCCCCCGAGGAGCCCGCGCAGGACTACGACGAGCCGCTGCAGCTCGGCGCGCCGCCGAGCACGGGGCCGATCTACTGACCGGGCGACGCCGGAACGCGGGTTGACGGGATCGGGCCGCGGGGGCCGGTCCCGCTCCGGGGGGCATCGGCCGGCGAGTGTAGCGGCCGCGCCGCACAGGCCGCCAAAGCACCGGCGCGGGGCCGCCGGAGCTTGACTGGCGGCGCGGCCGGGCCATCGTTCGCGGATGCAGGATCGCACATCCGTCGAGGCACGCGCCATGCGCCCGCTCTTTCACGGCTTCGCCCTCGGGCTGGCCCTTCTTGCCCTGGCCCAGCCGGCGCTGGCCCGCTCGGCCCGGGAGGACATCGAGCCCGCCGAGGAGCGGATCTTCCCCTTCGACGCGCAGATCCCCGGCTGCCAGGACCCGTCGGTGCTGGAGCGGGTCTCGACCAACTTCGCCGAGAAGGAGGCGAAGTTCTGGAATTCGTCGATGACGATCCTGTCCTTCGACACGATCGAGCGCACCGCCTGGCGGCCCTGGGGCCTCGACACCTATCCCCGCCGCTTCTGCACCGCGACCATCACCACGTCGGACGGCGTCCGCCGCAAGGTCGACTACTCGGTGCGCGAGAGCCTGGGGATCATCGGGGCGACCTGGGGCGTCGAGTTCTGCGTCCACGGGCTCGACCGGGACCTCGCCTACGCCTACGCCACCGCCTGCCGGATGGCGCGTCCCTGACCATGCGCAGGCTCGCCGCCGGCCTCGCGGGCCTGCTCCTCGCCGGGCCGGCCGCCGCCCAGGATTACGGCGGCTTCGCCCGTGGCGGCACGCCGGGCGCGTTCGACTTCTACGTCCTCGCCCTGTCGTGGTCGCCGACCTACTGCGCGGGGCCGGGCGCACGCCGGGACGACGTCCAGTGCGCCCCCGGTCGCGGCCTCGGCTTCGTCGTCCACGGCCTGTGGCCGCAATATGCCCGCGGCTATCCGGAGAACTGCTCGGCGGTGAACCGTGCGCCCACCCGGCAGGCCATGGAGGTGGCCGGACAAGTCTATCCGAGCGAGGGGCTCGCCCGGTACGAGTGGCGCAAGCACGGCACCTGCTCGGGCCTCGATCCCGCCGCCTATTTCGCGGCCGCTCGCACGGCGCGGCAGGCGGTGACGATCCCCGACGGCCTGACGGGCGGCTCCCCGCCGCAATCCCTCGCCCCCATCGAGATCGCGCGGCAATTCGTGGCGGCCAATCGCGGCCTGCGCCCCGACATGATGGCGGTCACCTGCACCCGCGGGCAGCTCCAGGAGGTCCGGATCTGCTTCGGCAAGGACCTGCGCGGCTTCGCCCCCTGCCCCGAGGTCGCCCGCGGCAATTGCCGGGCGCCCGAGGTGCGTCTCGACGCCGCCCGCTAGGTTTTTTCGGCGTTTTGCGCGCCGGGTGCTGGACCTGGGGCGCCGGATCGGCTTGAGCGCGCGGCCATGAACTATCGGCACGCCTTCCACGCCGGCAACCACGCCGACGTCCTCAAGCACCTCGTTCTGGCGCGGGTGCTCGACCACCTCCGGCTCAAGGACAAGCCGTTCCGGGCGCTGGACGCCTTCGCGGGACTCGGCGTCTACGATCTCGAGGCCGACGAGGCGGCCCGGACCGGCGAGTGGCGGGAGGGGTGGGGCCGGATGGCCGCGCCCTTCGCGCCGGATGTCGAGGCGCTGCTTGCGCCCTACCGGGCCGCGGTGGCCGCGGTGCAGGCGCGCGACGGCGCCACCGCCTATCCCGGCTCGCCCGCCCTGATCCGCGAGGCGCTGCGCCCCGGCGACAAGGGCGTGTTCGTGGAACTCCATCCGGCGGATGCCGCCACGCTGCAGGACCGCTACGCCCGCGATCCCCGCACCAAGGTGATGAGCCTCGACGGCTGGACCGCGATCAACGCCCAGATCCCGCCGCCGGAGCGGCGCGGCCTCGTGCTGATCGATCCCCCCTACGAGGTGCCCGGCGAGATCGAGCGCCTCGGCGCCCACCTCGCCCGGGCGGTGGCGAAATGGCCCACCGGGGTATTCCTGGCCTGGTATCCGATCAAGGACACCGAGGCCCTCGACCGGATGGTCCGCGACCTCGATGCCGCCCTGCCCCGCCCGGCCCTGCGGCTCGATCTCCTGATCGAGCGGCCGGGCGACCCGACGCGGCTCACCGGGAGCGGCCTGATCGTGGTCAACCCGCCGTGGCGCCTCGCCGAGGAGGCGATGCTGTTCCTGCCGGCCCTGGCCGAACGGCTGGCCCGGCATGAGTTTGGAGGATTTCGCTGCGATCCGATCGGTCCCGCGGCCTGACACGGTAGACTTGGGCCGTGCCGGGAAAGCTGTTCCGGACGCCCGCAAAGGAAAACGCCGGTCCGCCCGGACGATTGTGGCGGCAAAGTCACATTTCCGCGTCGAACGTGTTCAGCGATAGGGATCTGCCCAAAAAATATGCAACTGCTCTATGTTTGATTTTGTGTCATTCGCAGCGCGATGTCAGCTTGGCCGTAGACGAATCCGAACGAGCCCCGAACCATGCTGAAGCGATCCGCCCTGGCCGGCCTGGCCACCGTGCTGCTGTCCTCGACCAGCATCCTCGCGGCCGATCTGTCGGCCCCGGCGCCGGTTCCCGTCGCGCCCCCCGCCGAGCCGTGCAAGGCCACGCTGATCGGTCCGGCCTATAGCGGCGTGATCAAGGCCAACCCGAATCCGAGCTGCTTCTCCGCGGGTCCGCTCGGGGACCTCTACGTGGGCGGCGCCATCACCGGCTACGGCTACACGCAGTCGAACCCGTTCGCCTCGTTCTCGACCCCGGCGGCGCCCAACGACCGCGACCGGTCGGCCCGGTTCGACTTCTCGAACGTGCAGGGCATCATCCAGAAGCCCGAGGGCGCGTTCCAGTTCTACATCCAGGCCGGCGGCTACTCGATCCCGCAGCTCGGCTTCCCCACGCTCGGCACCTTCACCCAGACCGATCTCCTGTTCGGCCCGGTCCCGGTCGCCTTCGGCAAGATCCAGATCAACGATGAATGGTCGGTCCAGGGCGGCCGGATGTTCACCCTGATCGGCACCGAGCTGCTGTTCACCTACCAGAACCTGAACATCAACCGCGGCCTCCTGTTCGTGCAGGAGAACTTCATCAACCAGGGCGTGCAGGTCAATTACAGCAGCGGCCCGCTCTCGGTGTCCCTCGCGGGCACGGACGGCTTCTTCTCCAACGAGATCACGTGGTTCACCGGCAACGTCGCCTACAAGCTCGACGACTACAACACGATCGGCGTCAACGGCGGCCTGAACGTCGGCCGGACCAACGCCCTCGACCGCAGCCCGCGCTACCAGTTCGCGACGCCGAACCTCCAGCAGAACAGCGGCATCTTCAACATCAACTACACCTACGCGAACGGCCCGTGGATCATCTCGCCGTACTTCCAGTTCACCAATGTCGAGCGGGACCTGCGCGTCGGCATCGCCAACTCGGCGTCGACCTACGGCGGCGCGCTGCTGGCGGCCTACTCGTTCACCGATAATTTCTCCCTGGCCGGCCGCGTCGAGTACACCGAGCAGACCGGCGTCCGCGGATCCGGCGGGACCAATTTGCTGGGCTTCGGTGCGGGCAGCAACGCCTTCTCGGTCACCGTCACGCCGACCTTCACCTTCGACCGGTACTTCTTCCGGGTGGAATACGCCCACGTCGAACTCGGCGGGATCACCCGTGGCAACCTCGCGGAGGGGACGCTCGGCACCGGCTTCGGCCGCACCGGCAACAAAACCTCCCAGGACCGCTACATGGTCGAGACCGGCATCACCTTCTGATCGGATGACCCGGACCGGTTCACGGAACCGGTCGCCAGCAAGCCCCCGGCCTCAGGCCCGGGGGCTTTTTGTTGTCTGCTGAAATTGAAGGTGTTCTGGCAAATCGATTGCGACATTTGTAGTAATCGACTTCGTATATCGTCGTATTGTTGTGACGATATGTGCTCGATGAGCCGAAGATCTTGCGGTCGTCTGAACGAGACTTGCGTCGTTGCTGGGCCGATCCGTATCAAGACGATGGGACTCGACCGACGGGGGCGTTTCGGATGGCTTCGATCGAGGCGCTCGCGGCGACGCTCTGGAGCCTGGCCGCACTTGGCATGACGCCGAAGGCGCTGCGCGTCGCCGTCCGCGAGACGCATCCCGACGCGTCCAGGAAGGATGTGGTGCGGGCAGCCTTCTACGCCCTGGTCGCGGTGCAGCCCCGGGACGGAGGCGGGCTGAACGAACTGCACAGCTTCGCCCTGGCGGAGCGCTCGCCGGACGACGAGGCGTCCTTCGCGCTCGGCCCGCGGCGCACGAAGGTGCGGCGGCGTGGAGCCTGAGACCTGAGACCAGCGGTCGGGGTCCGCCCGCCGGCCATGGGGCTCAATCCCGTCTGAGCAGGCGGCGGCCCGGGCGGTGCCCCTCCTCGCCGGTGTCGCGAAAACCCAGCTTCTGCAGCAGGCCCCAGGACGCGACGTTGGCCGGGCGGCATTCCGCCACCACGAGGCGCGCCGGGAAGCGCGCGCCGAGAAGGCCGAGGATCGCCGATACGGCCTCGTAGGCGAAGCCGCGCCCGCGGGCGGCGCCCCCGATCCAGTATCCGATCTCGATCGTGCCGGTGCCGCGCAGATGCGTCCCGACCACCCCCACCAGGTCGCGTCCCGCCGGATCGGGGGCGACACCGGGATCGGCGCCGCCGCGGGTCCAGGCCCCGAGGAAGCAGTCCCGGCCCCGCCGGCCGCTGCGAATCAGATCCTCGGCATCCTGGAGCGTGAAGGGGGTCGGCAGGAAGTCCACCGCGGCGGTGATCGCCGGATCGTCGGTGAGCCGGCGCAGGGCCGCTGCGTCCGCGGGCTGAAGGACAGCGACCGAGAGGCGCGCGGTCTCGATCGCCGGCAGATCGGCCAAGCTGTCGCGCGCGCCGCGGATGGTAAATATGTCCACGATGTGGGGAGCCGTCCAGGTAGGAAAAGGGACGGTCTCGCCCCTGGGTTTCATCCCCGGCACGGCGCGAAACCCTGCGCGAAACCCTGCGCGCTCCTTCGCTTCTGGGTCGCAGGTATGCGGAACGGGAACGGTTGCTTAACCTGAATCCGTCTTCATTGGGGCATCAGGTTGCGTCAGGCAAACGGGTGTGTCGATGCGGGTGCGCGGTACGGGTCAGATGTTGCGGACGCTGTCGCGCGTCGCGCTCATCGGCATGATCGGCGGGGCGGCCGCCGCCTGTTCCTCGGACGCATCGCGGCTGGGCAACCCATTCTCGAATCCGTTCGACTCGGAGCCTTCGGCCACCGGCAGCCTGCCGGACGGATCCCTGAAGTCGGTGCCGCCGGTCCGGACCGGCCGCATCCAATCGGAGGCGCTGAGCGCGCCCGGCGCCGCGCGTCCGGCCGCCGCCGCGAGTCCGGCCCAGACCCCTGCTGCCGCCCCCGCGACCCGAGTCGCCTCCACCGGCGGCGTCGGCTGGAGCGCCGAGGGCGGCACGCAGATCACCGTCTCGCGCAACGACAGCCTGAACCAGATGTCCACCCGCTTCGGCGTGCCCGCTTCGGCGATCCTGGCCGCCAACGGCCTGAGCAACGCGAGCCAGATCACGCCCGGTCGTCAGATCGTGATCCCGGTCTACAACGCCTCCGGGCTGAACCCCGCCGCGGCCCCGATGTCCGCCCGGCCCGCCCGGGCTGCCGAGGAGAAGCGCGAGGACGCCAAGCAGGTCGAGAACAAGATCGCCGCGAAGCGCGAGGAGGCCAAGGAGGCCGCCCAGAAGCTCGCCGAGGCGAAGGCCGCCAAGGAGGCGGCGCAGAAGGCCGCCGCCGCCGAGAAGGAGGCGGAGCGCAAGGAGGCGCTCGCCCGCGACGCCGCCGCCCGCAAGGTCGCCGACGCCAAGACCCGCAAGGACGCCACCGCGAAGGACGGCGAGAAGCCGAAGCACGTGCGTCCCGGACAGGTCGCCAAGGCCGAGGAGAAGAAGGCCGACGACAAGAAGGCGGATCCGAAGCTCGAGGCGAAGGCGAAGGCCGAAGCCAAGGCCCAGGAAGCCCGCGCCGAGGCGAAGGCCGCCGCGAAGGCGGAGGCCGCCCAGAAGCTCGCCGAGGCGAAGGCCGCCAAGGAAGCCTCCAAGGAGGCGGCCAAGCAGGCCACCAAGGAGGCCGCCAAGGAGGCGGCGCAGAAGCCCGCCGCCGCCGAGAAGGTCGCCGCCAAGGAGACGCCGAAGCCGGTGGCCGCCGCGGCTCCTGCCCAGGCCAAGTCCGAGCCCGCCGCCACCGGCTCCGTGGCCGAGGCGACGGAGAACTTCCGCTGGCCCGCCAAGGGCCGGGTGATCTCCGGCTATGGCAGCTCCGGCAACGAGGGCATCAACATCGCCGTCCCGGAGGGCACCCCCGTCAAGGCCGCCGAAGAGGGCACGGTCGCCTATGCCGGCTCCGACGTGAAGGGCTACGGCAAGCTGGTCCTCGTGCGTCACGCCAACGGCTACGTCTCGGCCTACGCCCATAACGGCGAGATCGACGTGAAGCCCGGCGAGAAGGTCAAGCGCGGTCAGACCATCGCGAAGTCCGGCGCGTCGGGCAACGTGACCTCGCCGCAGCTCCATTTCGAGATCCGCAAGGGCGGCGCGCCCGTGGATCCCATGTCCCAGCTCGCCAGCAACTGAGCCGACCGGCAAGACGGCGGCACGCGGCGGCGGTCCCGGACGGGGCCGCCGTTTCGCGTTGCGGACCGACGGTCAGGCCGCGCCGGCCCTCCCCTCGCCCGCGCCGTGGCCGCCTAGGCCTTGGGCACCTGCAGGGTCCCGTCGGGGCTGTGGTGGTCCACGGTCTCGGGAAGGGCCTGCGCGAGGGTCGGGAACAGCTGGTCCATCGGGATTCCGAGCTTTCCCGCCATCTGGCGCACCTGATCGTTGTCGAGGACCTTGCGCAGGTCGTCGGCGGTGATCGGCTCGTTGGGCCCGCGGCCGAGCCAGGAATTGACCTGGCTCTCGTAGCCGGATCGCCGGAGCTGATCGAGCAGGGCGTTGAGCCCGCCGGGCAGGACCTGCTGGATCACGCCCGGCAACGCCTTGAGGGCGATCTGCCCCAGCGAGCCGCCGAGGGAATTGAGCAGACTCATGTGGGCCTCGCGTCGAAGGATCGGTCGACGGGAGTCTAGGGCGTCGTCCGGAAAGCGGGAGAGGCCGGTGGCTGCCCCCGGCCCGCGTGAACCGCAATTTAGTCGACAGGACCCGGACTTTGGCCCGGTATGCCGGCCCGGACACGGTTCCACGGTCGACGCGAATGAGAGTCCTGGCACCGTCTTTCGTGCTCGTGGTCGCGGCCGGTGCGGCGGTGGCGCTGCCCGCCGCGGAGACGGCGCGGTCGTCGGAGGCGCGCCCCCTCGCCGATGCCGTCTTCGTTCGGCCGCTCTACGGCGCGTACCGGCATTGCGGCGGATCCTGCCTGAAGAGCGGCGCGCTCTCGTGGTTCTGCTTCGCGAAGCAGAGCTGCCATCTGAGCTGCGCGACCGCCCCGCCTCTGATGAAATGCGCGGCCCCATGAGGCCCCGATGATCAGCGGACCTGCGTGCTGAAATTCGGCTGGGGCTTCAGGCTCCCGTTCTCGCTCTGATCCGCGACGGCGGCGGGCAGGAACTCCGCGAGCACGGTGGGAACGCGCGCGGCCGGCACGCCGAGATCGTAGGCAAGGCGCTCGGTCACCGCCTCCGGCAGGCAGGCCGCCAGCGCGGAGGCCGGAACCGCCTGCCGCGTGCCCGGCGAGAGCCACGAATCGACGGCCGCGCCGTGTCCGGTCTCCCTCAGGCGGTCGAGGAAGGCCGCGAGGCCGCCGGGATAGAATTTCGCGAGCGCCAAGGCGAGCTTGCCGCTGCCGGTCTCCTCAAAGGCCCGGTCGGCCGCCGCGACCACGTCGCCGATCAGGTTCTTCGCACCGTCGAGCAGTCCCATCGTTCTCCACCGTCGCGCTTCTTCGTCGCAGGAGAAGTCGGGCGCGACGCGGCGGCGGCAAGCGCGTGCGGCAATTGCGCGGCGAACCCGCTAGGATCGCCCCGTGGCGAGGGGGAGTCGTTCATGGAACGCGTGCGGGCCGGCGTGCTGGACATCGCCTATCGGGAATTCGGTCCGCCGGACGGGCCGCCCGCCGTGCTGCTCCACGGCTTCCCCTACGATATCCAGGCCTGCGAGGCGGCGGCCCTGCGTCTCGCCGCCGACGGGGTGCGCTGCCTCGTCCCGTACCTGCGCGGCTACGGGCCGACCCGGTTCCTGGACCCCGCCACGCCGCGCTCGGGCGAGCAGGCGGCCCTCGGGGCCGACCTGCTCGCCTTCCTCGACGCCCTCGGCATCGGGCGCGCCGTGCTCGCCGGCTACGATTGGGGCGGCCGGGCCGCCTGCGTGGTGGCGGCGCTCTGGCCGGACCGGGCCCGGGGCCTCGTGAGCTGCGGCGTCGGCTACAACATCCAGAACATCCCGGCCGCCGGGCGGCCGGTCGCGCCGGAGACCGAGCACCGTCTCTGGTACCAGTACTACCTCCACGGCGAGCGCGGCCGCGCCGGCCTCGCCGAGAACCGGGACGCCTTCTGCCGCCTGCTCTGGCGGCTCTGGTCGCCGACCTGGGCGTTCGACGCGGAGACCTTCGCGCAGACCGCCCGCGCCTTCGACAATCCCGACTTCGTCGACGTGGTGGTGCATTCCTACCGCCACCGTTTCGGGCTCGTGCCGAGCGATCCGGCGCTGGTGGAGATCGAGGCGCGGCTCGCCGCCCAGCCGGCGATCGCCGTGCCGACGATCGTGCTGCTCGGGGCCGATGACGGCGTCGGGCCGCCGCCCGCCACCGACACGGACGCCCGCCACTTCACGGGACCGTACCGGCGTGAGATCGTCGCGGGGGTCGGGCACAACTTTCCCCAGGAGGCGCCGGACGCCTTCGCGGCGGCGATCCGCGCCCTGCTGTGAGCGCGCCGCATCGGCCTGTCGCTTCGACGTTGCTTTCGGGTAGCCCCTGGCTATAGTCCGCGCGCTTTTCGACAGGTCTGCGGGCGCCTCATCCGGCGGCAGACCTGCACGCCATTCGCAGGAGACGCTCGTTGATCACCCCCGCCTTCGCGCAAGGGGCCGGTGCGGCCGCTGGCGGAGCGGAGATCGCCTTTCAGGTGGTCCCGTTCGTTCTGATCTTCGTGATCATGTACTTCCTGATCCTGCGGCCGCAGCAGAAGCGGGTCAAGGACCACCAGGCGCTGCTGAAGTCCGTGCGCCGGGACGATACGGTCGTCACCAACGGCGGCCTCGTCGGACGCGTGACCAAGGCGTCGGACGACCAGCCCGAGATCGAGGTCGAGATCGCCCCGAACGTGCGCGTTCGGGTGGTCCGGTCGATGATCTCCGAGGTCCGCGCCAAGGGCACGGTGAAAGCCGCCTGAGTTCCCGGTTGAACCGGCCGGCGTCGTGCGCCGGCCCAAAAGAGAAAAAGACGGCCGATGCTGCGCTTCTCCCGTGCGAAGATCATCGCGACACTAGGCTTGATCCTGGTGGGGCTGATGCTCGCCGTGCCGAGCTTCTTCTCGCCCGAGCAGCGCAAGGGCTTCGTCGCCAGCCTGCCCACGTGGTTCCCGAGCTGGATCGTGCCGACCCGCGCCATCGTGCTCGGCCTCGACCTGCAGGGCGGCTCGCAGCTCCTGCTTGAGGTCGACCAGAACGAGCTGGTCGCCTCCCAGGCCAAGGCCCTGCGCGACGACGTGCGCCGCGTGCTCCAGCAGGAGAATGTCCGCGCCGACGGCGGCATCGGCCTCCTGCCGCGCGGCGTCCAGGTGAAGATCGACGACGCCGCCGCCCGGGCCAAGGTCCTGCCGAAGCTTCAGGAACTGTCGCAGCCGATCACCACCTCGATAGGCCAGACGGCGGCCCGCACCCTCGACATCTCCGAGCAGCCGGGCGGCGTGATCCGCCTCATGTTGACCGATGCCGGCATCACCGACCGGACCCGCCGGGCCGTGAGCCAGGGCATCGAGGTCATCCGGCGCCGCCTCGACTCCACCGGCACCACCGAGCCGTCGATCCAGCAGCAGGGCGCCGACCGCATTCTGATCCAGGTGCCGGGCGAGCAGAATCCCGAGCGGCTGGAAAAGCTCCTCGGCTCGACCGCCAAGCTCGAGTTCCGCATGCTCGCCGACAGCCCCTCGGGCGACGTCGACATGCTGCCCTCCAAGGACGAGAAGGGCGCCAAGGTCCCGGTGGAGCGCCGGGTCATGGCCGATGGCGGCGAGCTGACCGACGCGCAGCCCGCCTTCGACCAGCAGTCCCACGAGCCGATGGTGAGCTTCAAGTTCAACCTGCGCGGCGCGCAGCGGTTCGGGCAGGCGACCTCGGAGAATATCGGCCGGCGCATGGCGATTGTGCTCGACAACGAGGTCGTCTCCGCCCCCGTGATCCGCTCGGCGATCACCGGCGGTTCGGGCCAGATCACCGGCAACTTTACCGTCCAGCAGGCCAACGACCTGGCGGTCCTGCTCCGGGCCGGCGCGCTGCCGGCCAAGTTCACCGTGGTCGAGCGCCGCGTCGTCGGCCCGGGCCTCGGCCGCGACTCCATCGAGGCCGGCAAGCTCGCGACCCTGGTGGCGGCGGGCCTCGTGGTGGCCTTCATGTTCGCGACCTACGGGACGTTCGGCTTCATCGCCAACATCGCGCTGATCGTCCACGTCGGGCTGATCCTGGGCCTGATGTCGGTGCTGGAGGCCACCATGACGCTGCCGGGCATCGCCGGCATCGTGCTCACCATCGGCACCGCGGTGGATTCGAACGTCCTGATCTACGAGCGCATGCGCGAGGAGAGCCATGCCGGCCGCTCGCTGATCTCGGCGCTGCAGGCGGGCTTCGACCGGGCCTTCGCCACCATCATCGACTCGAACTCGACCATGGCGATCGCCGCCCTGATCCTGTTCTTCCTCGGCTCGGGCCCGGTGAAGGGCTTCGCCGTGGTCTTCATCCTCGGCATCCTGACGACGGTCATCACCGCGGTGACGCTGACCCGGATGATGATCGCGGTGTGGTACAAGACCTTCCGGCCGAAGACCCTGCCGTTCTGAACGAGTTCACTTTCGGGAGACGCATCACCGGCGGAAGAAGGCCGCTCCAGACCCTCACCTCATCCTGAGGTGCCCGCGTCAGCGGGCCTCGAAGGGGCCCTCCAGACGGCGCTGCGATCCCTGGAGCCCTCCTTCGAGGCCTCCGCTTCGCTCCGGCGCCTCAGGTCGAGGGTGAGGGTGGGACGAGCGGACCGGTGCTGAGATCTCCCAAACGTTAGGTCCGTTTCCATGCGCCTGCTCCGCCTCTGGCCCGATGAATCGCATTTCGACTTCATGCGATTCCGGCGCTTCACCTTCCCGCTCTCGGCGGTGCTGTCGCTCGTCACGGTGGCGCTGTTCCTGACGATCGGGCTGAACTTCGGCATCGATTTCAAGGGCGGGACCCTGGTCGAATTGCAGGCGAAATCCGGCACCGCCGACGTCGCGGCGATCCGGCACACGGCCGCGGGCTTCGGCTTCGGCGAGCCGGAGGTGCAGGAACTGGGCAACCAGGGTACCGTGCTGGTCCGCCTGCCGCTCCAGCCCGGCGAGCAG
>NZ_BACT01000409.1:0-11724 GCF_000333255.1 Methylobacterium sp. B1
GCGGCATCAACCTCGAGGACTCAAGGCTCCCGAGTGCTTCGAGGTCGAGGAGCAGTGCCGGGCCCGGATGAACATCCCGGTCTTCCACGACGACCAGCACGGCACGGCGATCATCGTGGCGGCCGCCGTCCTCAACGGCCTGGAACTCGCCGGCAAGAACCTGTCGGACGTCCGGATCGTCACCTCCGGCGCGGGCGCGGCGGCCCTGGCCTGCCTGAACCTGCTCGTCTCGCTCGGCGCGACCCGCGAGAACATCACGGTCACCGACATCAAGGGCGTGGTCTACAAGGGACGCCCGGAGCTGATGGACCGCTGGAAGGACATCTACGCCCAGGAGACCGACAAGCGGACGCTCGCCGAGGTGATCCCGGGTGCCGACGTGTTCATCGGCCTCTCGGCCGGGGGCGTGCTGAAGCCCGAATACCTGAAGGAGATGGCCGAGAAGCCGCTGATCATGGCGCTCGCCAATCCCTATCCGGAAATCATGCCGGATCTGGCCGAGAAAGAGCGGCCGGACGCGATGATCTGCACCGGCCGGTCGGATTTCCCGAACCAGGTCAACAACGTCCTCTGCTTCCCCTACATCTTCCGCGGCGCGCTGGATGTCGGCGCCCACAAGATCAACGAGGAGATGAAGAAGGCCGCCGTGAAGGCGATCGCGGGTCTGGCCCACGAGACCACCTCCGATGTGGTCGCCCGCGCCTATGGCGGCGAGGCCCGGCCGTTCGGGCCGAAATCCCTGATCCCCAGCCCCTTCGACCCGCGGCTGATCCTGCGCATCGCCCCGGCGGTCGCCAAGGCGGCCATGGATTCGGGCGTGGCCGGCCGGCCGCTCGCGGATTTCGATGCCTATGTCGACAGCCTCGACCGGTTCGTGCACCGGTCGGGCCTGATCATGAAGCCGCTCTTCTCGAAGGCGAAGGTCGAGCCCAAGCGCGTGATCTACGCCGAGGGCGAGGACGAGCGGGTGCTCCGCGCCGTCCAGGCGATCGTCGAGGACAAGGTCGCGCGGCCGATCCTGGTCGGCCGTCCGCGGGTGGTCGAGACCCGGCTGAAGCGCTTCGGCCTGTCGATCGAGCACGGCCGCGACTTCGAGCTGATCGATCCCGAGGACGATCCCCGCTACCGCGCCTACGTGCAGACCTATCTCGAGGTCGCGGGCCGGCGCGGCATCACGCCGGACGCGGCCCGCACGCTGGTGCGCACCAACAACACCGTGATCGGCGCCATCGCGGTGCGCCGGGGCGAGGCCGACGCGCTGATCTGCGGCCTGGAGGGCCGGTTCGAGACCCGGCTGCGCATCATCCGCGACGTGATCGGGCTCGCGCCGGGCGTGGAGCAATGCGCGGCGATGAGCCTCGTGGTGACCCATAACGGCGCCTACTTCCTGGCCGACACCCATGTCCGCCAGAACCCCACCGCCGAGGAGATCGCCGACGTGGCGCAGGCCTGCGCCAGCCATGTCAGCCGCTTCGGGATGACACCGAAGATCGCGCTCCTGAGCCATTCCGATTTCGGCCAGTCGGATTCGCCCTCCGCGATGAAGATGCGCGACGCCCTCGCGCTCCTGCAGCGGCGTGACCCGGAGCTTCAGGTCGACGGCGAGATGCAGGCGGATTCGGCGCTGAGCGAGATGGTCCGGGAGCGCGTGCTTCCGGGGTCGCGGCTGAAGGGCGCGGCCAATGTCCTGATCTTCCCGAATCTCGACGCGGCCAACATCGCGTTCCAATTCGCCAAGGTGCTGGCGGATGCCCTGCCGGTCGGCCCCCTGCTGATCGGGCCGGCCAAGCCCGCTCACATCCTGACGCCCTCGGTGACCGCGCGCGGCATCGTCAACGTCACGGCTGCGGCCGTCGTCGAGGCTCAGGCGGACGAGGCCGTTTCGGCCAGGGTCGAAGAGAGCGGCGTCGGCATGATCTCCGAATGAGGAACGCCGGTCGACGGCCGCGAGCGTGGCCGTCGATTTGCTTACCGCTCCCGCGGTTACGAAACCATCGGGAGAAGACGCTATGTGCGCGGGCGACGATCCAACCTGCCACGCCTTCGAGGAGCATCGCCGCCGGTTCCGGCGGGATCTGGAACCGGAACGGCGCGCGTTCCTGAAGAGCAGCTTCGCGGCGACCGGCGCCGCCGCGGCCTTCGCGGCGGGCGGCCCCTCGCTGGTGAGCCCGGCTCTGGCCCAGGCGAGCGGGGCCAAGATCGCCGCCACCGCGCATTATCACCTGCCGGCGAATGCCGAGACCGTCCATTGGGGCTTCTTCAGCCGCAGCCTCAAGCCGAAGGTCGAGATCGGCTCAGGGGACTTCGTCACCATCGAGACGCTCACCCATCAGGCGAGCGACGATGCCGAGCGGATGATCCAGGGCGATCCGGGCGCCGAGAGCGTCTATCTCTGGACCAAGGATAAGATGGGCGTCTCGCCCCGTGGTGCCGGCGCCCTCGACGCGAAGATCGGCCCCGGCGGCGGTCAGGGCGTTCATATCTGCACCGGCCCGGTGGCGATGCGCGGCGCCGAGCCCGGCGACGTGTTGGAAGTGCGGATCCTCGACGTGGCGCCCCGCCCCTGCGCCAATCCCAAATACAAGGGTCTCGCCTTCGGCAGCAACGCGGCAGCCTGGTGGGGCTATCATTACAACGACCTGATCACCGGCGATAAACCGCGCGAGGTCGTCACGATCTACGAGGTCGACGCCACCGGCGAGCGCGACTGGGCCCGGGCGGTCTACAGCTTCCGCTGGCCCGGGGTCACCGATCCGTTCGGCGTCTCCCACCCGACCATCGACTATCCCGGCCTGCCGGTCGATCATTCCAAGACGCAGAAGACCTACGAGGTTCTCAAGGGCATCCGGGTACCGATCCGTCCGCACTTCGGCACCATGGGCGTCGCGCCGGCCGAGGCCGACCGGGTCAACACGATCCCGCCGAGCTATACCGGCGGCAACATCGACAATTGGCGGATCGGCAAGGGCGCGACGCTGTACTTTCCTGTGGCGGTGCCGGGCGCCCTGTTCTCAGTGGGGGACCCCCATGCCAGCCAGGGCGATTCCGAATTGTGCGGCACCGCGATCGAGTGCTCGCTCACCGGCACCTTTCAGTTCATCCTGCACAAGAAGGCCGACCTGCCCGGAACGCCGCTCGAAGCGCTCGATTTCCCGATGATCGAAACCCGGGAAGACTGGGTGCTGTCGGGCTTCAGCTACCCGAACTACCTGCGCGATCTCGGCCCGGACGCACAGACTGCGATCTTTCAGAAATCCTCCATCGACCTCGCCATGCGCGACGCCTTCCGGAAGATGCGCCAGTTCCTGATGCACGCGAAGGGGCTCACCGAGGACGAGGCCATCTCGCTGATGTCGGTGGCGGTCGATTTCGGGATCACGCAGGTCGTGGACGGCAATTGGGGCGTCCACGCCGTGGTCAAGAAGGCGATCTTCTCCGATCGGGTCGCCTGAGATGCGGCGACGCCCCGATCACGGACGGCGTCGCGCTCCTCCAGGTCATCTCCGGGCGATCATGCGCGCGGAGAGGCCGATGTCGATCGAGCCTGCGCAGGGAAACCGGCTCATGCGGCCTTCGCGGTTCCGGCCATGGTCATCAGGCCGGTGATGACCCGATAGGTCTCGGACCATGCCTGTCGGATCTCCGGCGTGAAGTCCGAGCCCAGACCCTGTTCCAGGGTCCACAGCAGCGCGGCGCCGACGGGCTCGTAATGAGCCTGCAGGGCGCCGTAGCCGACGTGCCGATCCCCGAGGTCGCGCACCGTCGCGACCAGAGCTTCCGGCTTATCCAGGTTCGCCACCGTCAGGGCCAGCATGGCCATCAGCTTCCGCTTCTGCGCGCTCATATCGTTCGGGAAGAGCGAGCGGACCTGGGGGGCGGTCTCGAAGAGGCGCCCGTAGAACAAGTCCGAGGCGGTGTCGCCCAGCGATTGCACCTTCGCGAAGCTGTCCTGCACCAGCCTGACCTGCGCGGCCGAAACGGCGTAGGACACGCGGACGCTGGCCAGGAATCGTCCGACCTCGGCGGTCAGGTGCTCGGACTGATTCGACAGGACGGAGGCCGCATCGAGAACCTGACTCGCGGCCTGTCCGGTGCTCTCCGCCGCCTGAGCGACGCCGGTGATATTGCTGGTGACCTCCCCGGTTCCGACGGCGGCTTGCCCGACGTTGCGCACGATCTCCTGGGTCGCCGCGCCCTGCTCTTCCACGGCCGCCGCGATCGAGGTCGCCACGCCGTTGATCTCTTGGATCCGGGCGGTAATCGCCCCGATGGCTTCGACCGCCTGACCGGTGGACGCCTGGACCGCCGCGATCTGGCCGGAGATTTCCGCCGTGGCCTTGGCCGTCTGCTCAGCCAGTGCCTTGACCTCGGAGGCCACGACCGCGAAGCCCCGACCGGCGGTGCCGGCGCGGGCGGCCTCGATCGTGGCGTTGAGGGCCAGCAGATTGGTCTGCTCGGCGATCGATGAGATGAGCCCCACGACGTCGCCGATTTTGTCCACGGCGCTGCTCAACTCTCGCACGCGCGCCGCGGTCCGATCGGCCTCGGCCGCAGCCACCTGCGCGAGCTCCGCCGAACCATCGGCCTGACGCCCGATCTCCTGCACGGATGCACCCAGTTCCTCGGCGGCGACCGCGACGGTGTTGACGTTCTTGGACGCCCGCTCGGCGGCGGCCGCGACCGTTGCCGATTGTCCGGCCGTCTGCGTGGCGGTCGCGGTCATCGTCTGCGCCGTCACCTGCAGTGCGGAGGCTGACGTCCCGACCTGGCCGATCATGCCGCCGACCGCCTGCTCGAAGCGCTGGGCCATCTGGCGCAGGCTCTCCCGCCGCTGGTCATCGGCATCCAGGCGCGCCCGCTCGGCCTCGACCTCCAATTCGCGGGTGCGGGTCAGGTTGTCCCGGAACGCTTGCACGGCTGCCATGATCGGGGCGAACTCGTTCCGATACGCGGCCACGGGAAGATCGACCGTCGTTTCGCCGGCAGTCAGCGACCGCATCGCGCCGGCGACGATCCGGAGTGGCCGCAGCACGCCGCCGACCAGGGCAATGAGCCCCAGGACGACGAGCAGCGCGGCCGCCAGGAGGGCTGCGGCATTGCGCAGAACACCGTGGCGCGCCAAGTCCGAAAGGGTCTCGGCGCGGGCGACCATCTCGTCCAGGGCCGAATCGGCGAGATTGACGATGGTCATCTGCTCGGTGGTGTTCCGTCGCCGCACTTGCTGGAACGTGTAGGGCGCGGGCCGCTGCTGGCTCAGGGCATCGAAGATCGTTTTGGCCCCGGCGGCGGCCTCACCCTCGAAATTGTTGTGCTTGGCCTTCTCGAACGCCGCGCGCGCGGTCTCCGACAGGTCGGCGGCAGCCTCGCTCGTGTTCAGCCAGGCCGTCCGGACCTGAGCCCGCTCCTCGGCCGCGGCCACCGTCTCGGGAAGCGACCAAGAGGTTCCGGCGGCCAACGATGTCTGGACCCGCAGGGCGACGTTCCCGATCGCGACGCGGGTCGTCCAGGCGGACCGCTTGAGGACGAGATAGCGCTGCAGGATCGCGTCGGATCGCGGGATCGCCGCATCCACGGCGTCCGTGGTCGCCGTCAGCGCGTCGAGCAGTTCCTGAAAGGCGGTGAGGACCATCGGCAGCAGCGTGGGGTCTCGCTGCGCCTTCGGGACACGCAGGGCGGCATCCACGCGGGGACGGAGCGCGTTCACGGCCTCCTGAGCCGCATGGAGACGGTTGAGCGTTGCAGTCACGGCGGGCACGTTCTGGTCCCGCAGCAGGTCCAGGACGACCTTGAGGTTTGTGATCATCGCCTCGCGGTTCGTGGCGATGGCGGCGAGGCTGTCACTGTCGGCGACGTCCTCACCGCCGAGGGTAAGAGAGGAGCCCCGTTCGAGCCGTACTGGAAGAATCGTCTTGAGCAGGTGCCGGCTCGCGCGGGACAGACTGACGGCTTCCCGGGCCTGCTGCGCCGTCAGGTGTGCAGAGACCAGATTATCTCCCGAATAGCCCAGAAGCATAACGGCCATTACAATTATGATTGTGAGCATTATTGCTCTGATTGAAAATTTGCCGAGCAAATTCATGCCGATTTATTCCAAGATCGTTTTGGGAGAAATTTATTCCAGCCTCTTAGCGGGAAACTCTGCCGATTGAACGCGCTAAAAATGAATCATTGTTGGTTTGACGAGGTCGTATTGATAATTACAACTGTTATTGAGCGGCCTTATGAGCAATTCTGGCCTATTCGAAATTGAAAACGAAAAAATGAAATCTCAAGAGATGCCATATCTAGCGAAATGCTTCGCTGTGTCGTGCTCGTTCTCAGGGGGAATGCCCATCGTGTCCGAGAATCGGCCTGCGCCGGTCTGCCTGTCTTCGGAACTGCTGCCTGCGAGGCCTGGGTCGCGGTGAGGCGTATCGCGCGTTCGCGACGAGGGCGCGCAGGAACGCGACGCGCCGCATTCCCGAGGGCGAAGAATCCGCCGCGTTGCTCACCCGACCTGCGGCGGCGGACTCGTAGGTGCGCTGTCGCTCCGTCCGGTCTCGGCCCGGATCAGATCAGATGGATCCGCCCGTAATCTCGACGCGCCCGTCGAGCCCGATAATGCGTCCGAGACCGCGAACGCGGTTCAACAGGCGGTCGCCGCTCAAGGCCTCCCAGGCATGGGGCAGCCGCAGCACCACGCGGCCGTCTTCGACGGCCAGCGGTGCCCGCCCGAGGGCACCGTCCATGCCGGCGGAGATCGGGAAGGCGACGCGGAGCAACGCGCCCAGCAGACGGGCCCGTTCGAACAGGCGCGGACCGGCCACACTCCGGAGCATCGGGTTCGCCTTTTCCGGGGCGAGCCCGGTATGCCGAAGGGAAACCGCCAGGGCGAGATAGGCCCGCCCCGGATGGTCGACACCGACGAACGCCGCGTTCTGGATCACCGCGATGCTCTGCTCGTCGCGATAATCGGGATGTGCCCGCCAGCCGACATCCGACAGCAGGCAGCCCGCATGGCGCAGACGGCGCTCGTCGGCGGTCTCGTGACCGTCGAGGGTCGCGACGAACTGGTCCGTCCAGGCGATCAACTCTTCCCCGTGGCGGGGCGAGCGCGCCCGGAGAACATTGAACTCCGACGCCGAGGCCAGAAGCGGGTCGAGCAGCCGGGTGTCGCGGTCGAGCTGCTCGAACAGCAGGCCCTCGCGGACCCCCGATGCCGAGATCGCCACCTCCCGCGGGCGTCCGACCCGGATGATCTCCTCCAACACGACGGCGCCGTAGGCGAGCAGCGGGCGCCGTGCTTCCGAGATCGCGTCGACGTCCTGCAGCAGCGCCACATCCGTCTGCTCGACGACCTGCAGGAAACTCAGCTCGTCGCTCGGCTCCACCGCGTAGCCATGCATCACGTGGACGGGGTAGCCGCGGGCCGCCTGGTGAAGCCGCGCGATCGCCCGCCAGGTGCCGCCGACCGCGTAGAAGGTCCGCCCGCGCAGGGTCTCGAGCTGCGGCGCGGCCTTGCGCATATACTCGCGGACGATCTTGGATGCTTTCTTGAGCGAGCCGCCGGACAGATCCTGGAGGGCTAGGCCGCCGAGGGGCATGGTCACCCCTTGACCGACCACGGTCCCGCGAACGTCCACGAGTTCGAGGGAGCCGCCGCCCATGTCGCCCACGACCCCGTTCGGCGCGTGGAAGCCCGAGACGACGCCGAGCGCCGACAATTCTGCCTCGCGCCGTCCGGAGAGCAGCTGGATCTCCTGGCCGCAGGCCGCCTCCGCGGCGCGCAGGAAATCCGGACCGTTCTCGGCGTCCCGGGCCGCCGCCGTGGCGAGCACGAACACTTGGCCCACGCGCATCGTCTCGCACAGCACACGAAACCGCGCGAGGGCGGCGAGCGCCCGGGTCACCGCCTCCTCGTTCAGCCGGCCCGTCGTCAGGACGTTGCGGCCCAGACCGCACAGCACTTTCTCGTTGTAGAGCGGCGTCGGTGCCCGCGTCAGGCCGTCATAGGCGACGAGCCGCACCGAATTGGAGCCGATATCGATGATTGCCACCGGCTGATGCGCGACGCTGCCGATCGTCTCCGCATCATGCGCGAGGGTGAGGTTGGCACGAGGGCTGCCCAAGCGTCCGAGTCCTTCATGAGCCCAGTGCGCCTGCCGGCGCGCCGTGCGGGAGGTTTAGCCCAGTGTCGCTGCGCGGCGAAACTCAGCTGCGCTGCGCGCGCCGGCTCAGGGCGCGCGGGCTCGACTTCTTCGAGGCCTTGCCGCGTCCCGAGAGGCTGGGGTTGGTCATGAAGTACTTGTGGGCATTGAACGGCTCCTCGCCATCGGCCGGCTGGATCCGCTCGCAGCCGCCCGAAGCCAGCAGGCGCCAGCTCTGACGGTTGTCGAGCAGGTTGGCCAGCATGATCTGATCGAGCACCTGCTGATGCACCGTCGGATTGGTGATCGGCAGCAGCGCCTCCACGCGGCGGTCGAGGTTCCGGCTCATCAGGTCGGCGGAGGAGATGTAGACCGTGGCCTTCGGGTGCGGCAGCCCGACGCCGTTGCCGAAGGCGTAGATGCGCCCGTGCTCCAGGAAGCGCCCGACGATCGACTTCACCCGGATCGTCTCCGACAGGCCCGGGATGCCGGGCCGCAGGCAGCAGATGCCGCGGACCACGCAGTCGATCTGAACCCCGGCTTCCGAGGCGTCGTAGAGCGCGTCGATGATCTGGCTGTCGACCAGCGAGTTGCACTTGATCCAGATCGCCGCCGGGCGACCCGCCTTCGCATGGGCGACCTCCGCGTCGATGTGCTCGAGAAGGCGATTCTTCAGCGTCAGCGGCGAGACCGCCATCCGCTCGAGCTCCGCGGGCTCGGCGTAGCCTGTGATGAAGTTGAAGATGCGCGACACGTCCCGCGCGATGGCGGGGTCCGCCGTGAAGAAAGACAGGTCCGTGTAGACCCGTGCGGTGATCGGGTGGTAGTTGCCGGTGCCGACGTGGCAGTAGGTGACCAGCTTGTCGCCCTCCCGACGGACCACCAGCGACAGCTTGGCGTGGGTCTTCAGCTCCACGAAGCCGAAGACCACCTGCGCGCCGGCCTTCTCAAGGTTGCGCGCCCAGCGAATATTCGCTTCCTCGTCGAAGCGCGCCTTCAGTTCCACCAGCGCGGTGACGGACTTGCCCAGCTCCGCGGCTTCGGCGAGCGCCGCGACGATCGGCGAGTTGGACGAGGTCCGGTAGAGCGTCTGCTTGATCGCGACCACGTTCGGGTCACGGGCGGCCTGCGCGAGGAACTGCACCACCGAATCGAAGGATTCGTAGGGGTGGTGGACGATGAAATCCTTCTGGCGGATCGCCGCGAAGACATCGCCGCCGCTCTCGCGGATGCGCTCCGGGAATCGGGGAATGTAGGGCTTGAACTTCAGGTCAGGCCGGTCGATCCCGACCACCTGGGACAGCTCGTTCAGGGCGAGCATGCCCTCCACGATGAAGATCGCGTCCGCGGCGATCTCCAGCTCGTCGGCGACGAAGCTGCGCAGATCCTCCGACATGCCCGCCTCGACCTCGAGCCGGATCACGACGCCCCGGCGCCGCTGCTTCAGGGCCGTCTCGAAATGCAGGACGAGGTCTTCCGCCTCCTCCTCGATTTCCAGATCGGAATCGCGGACGACGCGGAATGCGCCGCTGCCCTTGACGAGGTAGCCCGGGAAGAGCCGCCCGGTGAACATCCCGATCACCTGCTCGATCGTGATGAGCCGCGCCGCGGTCTCGCTGTCGCTCACCGGCAGGCGGACGAAGCGGTCGATGACGCCGGGCAGGCGGATGAGGGCGCGCAGCAGCCGTCCGTCCTTCGGACGCACCAGCATCAGCGCGATGGTGGTGCCGAGATTCGGGATGAACGGGAACGGGTGGGCCGGATCGATCGCGAGCGGCGTCAGGACCGGGAAGACGTGGTTGAGGAAATACTCCTCCAGCCACGCCGCCTGATCGGCCGAGAGGGCGGCGGGCTCGACGATGTCGATGTCGGCGGCGTGCAGCTCCGCGCGCAGTTCACGCCAGCGGGCCTGCTGGTCGGCAGCGAGGCGCGAGACCTCCACGCCGATCCGGGCCAGCTGCTCGGACGGCGACAGGCCGTCCTGCGACGGGACCGTGATCCCGGCCCGCACCTGATCGATCAGGCCGGCCACGCGGACCATGAAGAACTCGTCGAGGTTGTTGGCCGAGATCGACAGGAAGCGGAGACGCTCCAGCAGCGGATGATTCGGGTTGGACGCCTCCTCCAGAACGCGCCGGTTGAACTGCAGCCAGGACAGCTCGCGGTTCACGAAGCGCTCCGGCGAGTGGCGGAGGGACCGCCCGGCCTCCAGCACCGGCTCGCGGGCCGCGCCGGCAACGGGCTCCGCCGGAGCCGCGGCTGCCGGCCACTCGTCACTGGCGTCGGCCGCGGCTGCCGGAGCGGCCCCGGCGGCGATCGAGTCGGTCTGCGTGCGCCGGGTCGCGGGCGCGCGCCGCGCCGTCGGATTGGCCGCCGCGCGCCGACGGGGCTCGGCTGCCTCGTCGGCGGCGTCGCGGTCCACGGGCTTCTGCGTCGATTCCATCCCCGATCCCTGTCTCTACGCGTCGCTCCTCGCGGCGGCGGAGCGTGTATCACCCTAGACCGGCGGCCTTCACGACAGTTTCGTGACGGCCGCCGCATTCCGCGTTCAGCCGGCCGGATCGGGCTCGTCGTCCAGTCCCATGCGCCGCAGGACCGCCAGCGCGAGCGGCCGGCTGATCCGGCGTCCGCGCCCGAGGGCGTCGCGGTCGAGCTCGGCGACGACGTCCCGGGCGCGGCCCAGCGACCGGTCGATGCGCAGGGCCAGCGAATCGATCACCCCGAGATCGACCACCAGCTGACGGTCCACGAACAGCTTGACCAGGACCGCCCGCAGCAGGGCGTCGTCCGGCGCCTCGATGGCGATGCGCGGCGCCAGCCGGAGCCGCGAGCGCAGGTCCGGCGTGGCGAGGCCGAGGGCGTCGATCCCGGTGCCGCTCGTCAGCAGGATCGGGCAGGCGCGCTCCCGCGCCCGGTTGAGCAGATGGAACAGCGCCGCTTCGTCGAGCCGTTCCGTCCGGTCGATATCCTCGATGACCAGAGCGCCGTTCGAGATGAGGTGCTGGATCGCGTCGGCCCCCAGCTCGGCGGCCGGGAGGGTCCAGGCATGGGCGCGCTCCGCCCAGATCGCCGCGAGATGGCTCTTGCCGCTGCCCGAGGGACCGGTGAGGACCAGGACACTGTCCGGCCAGTCCGGCCAAGCCTCGATCAGCGCGTAGGCGGCCTCGTTGGCCGGTCCCACGAGGAAATCCTCGCGCCCATAGCGTGGGTCGAGGGGCAGGTCGAAGGCCAATTGTCGGGGTGGTGCGTTCTCGCGCATGTGTCGCCCAGGATCACCCCCCGCCCGTGGAGGTCAAGGCCGCAGCGTCTTTGCCGTCGTGCTCGATCAAGATCGGCTGTCCGGCATGGTAGAGGCGGCTCTCCAGATAGCGGGCCAGGGCGAAGCGGACGAGCACGCCGATGGAGGCCGCGATCGGGACAGCGAGCAGCAGCCCGACGAAGCCGAACAGCGTGCCGAAGGCGAACAGGGCGAACATCAGCCAGACCGGGTGAAGCCCGGTGGAATCGCCGACGAGCTTCGGCGAGATGACGTTGCCTTCGAGAAACTGCCCGACGAGGAACACGCCCACGGTCAGGCCGAGATACAGCCAGTCCCCGG
>NZ_BACT01000408.1:0-8930 GCF_000333255.1 Methylobacterium sp. B1
GCCCGGCCTACATCGTGATCAAAGCCGCCAACGAGTTCCGCGACAAGACCACCGCGCCAAACCAGCTTTGGCAGACGGACTTCACCTACCTGAAGGTGGTTGGCTGGGGCTGGTACTACCTCTCGACGGTGCTTGATGACTTCTCGCGCTACATCGTGGCGTGGAAGCTGTGCGCGACGATGCAGGTCGGCGACGTCACCGCCACGCTCGACCTCGCGCTGGCGGCGGCCGGGCTCGATCATGTGCAGGTGGCGCATCGGCCGCGGCTGCTCTCCGACAACGGGCCGAGCTACGTCGCGGGTGATCTGGCCGACTGGCTCGGCAGCCGGGGCATGACCCATATCCGCGGCGCGCCCCGCCATCCTCAAACGCAGGGCAAGATCGAGCGCTGGCACCAGACGCTCAAGAACCGCATCCTGCTCGAACACGCCTACCTGCCCGGCGAACTGGAGGCGCGGGTTGCCGCCTTCGTCGAGCATTACAACCACGCTCGGGCTCACGAGAGCCTGGACAACCTCACTCCCGCCGACGTCTACTTCGGCCGCGGCGAGGCCATCCTGCAGGAGCGGGCGCGGATCAAGCGCCAGACCCTCATCGATCGCCGCTTGCGCCACCACGCGCAGGCTGCCTAACCTCTCAACCCAGAAGGACCAGAGCCTCCGTTCCTGAGCGCCTCAAGTCGTCTCAAATCATCTGACGACGGACAAGCGGACGGGATCCGTCGCGGGGCAGCTCGGCAGCGGCGTTCTGCCAGATGTGCTCGCAGGTTAGGCTGATGTGCCGCCCGCCGAGCGGGGGGAAATGGGCGAGCAACTTGTCGGGCGCAGGTTCACCGAGGCTGGGCAAGTCATCAAGGGCGAGCAGGTCGTGGCTGTCGTCGGCCGCTTGGCGCTGCTGCGCGGAGCACCGTGCGCGATTCAGGTCGATAACGGGCCTGAGTTCGTCTCGAAAGCCCTCGACCGCTGGGCCTACGAGAACGGTGTCACGTTGGACTTCTCGCGCCCTGGCAAGCCGACCGACAACGCGCTGGTCGAGTCGTTCAACGGCCGGCTGCGCGACGAGTGCCTGAACGCGAACTGGTTCTTGTCGTTGGCCGACGCGAGGAGCAAGATCGAGACGTGGCGGCGGCACTACAACGAGAGCCGTCCTCACACCGCCCTGGGGTGGCGAACGCCCCAGGAATTCGCCCTGGCGGCGGCCCTGCAGGCCGCCGAATGAGATCCGGAAGCTTACATTCCGGCCGGACCAAAATCCGGGGGACCCTCAAATGCCCGAAAAACTTGCGCTCGGCGCGGACCGGTTGGCTGGGTCAGGGTCAAGGGTCAAAACTTCAAGCCCGACGAGCGCGGCGTTCAGAAACGTGCAAGACATCGATGATGTGCGCGACACAGACATGTCGGCGCGCGTGGCTCAGACGTTTCCCCGGCATGCCTCCTTCTGGATCAGCTTGTCGAGCGTGAGGTCCGCAATCGCCTTGCGCAGCCGCTGGTCGGGTCACCGCGGATGGAAGCGGAAGGCGCTCCCAATCTTCTTGCGCCACGTCTCCAGCGCCTGTCGGGCGGCATCAGCCAGCTAATCAGCGATCGCTTTGGCACCGTTCAAATTATAGAAATCCGAAGCGAAGCAAAATATAGTGATACTACAATATTTGAAGCGCCGTTGCCGGGTCGATTTATTATACACGTTACGTTTTATGGCCTCGGCGATCGCGGGGTCACTCAAGTCAGCCTTGTCGCTGAGCAGGATTATGTCGCGCTCGCATTCGGCGCCTAGGCGCTCAGGCTCAACGAGGAACGGGGCGAGGGAGGAAAGGCAAGCCCGAATGCCGGACGCTATGTCCTTGTAGAGCTTCGACTCGCCCCAATAGAGCTTCAAGATCCCGTCGGGCGTGACGCCCGCATAAACGCCGTCGGCACTATGGTAATGCATCCGGCGGTCGGTCTTCAGATCGATTTCGCACAGGATCTGCGGAAGTTTGAGACAGTGCTCCGCGAGTAGGAAAAGGACCATTTCGCCACCCTCTCCCATCTTAGCGAGATCTGTAAAAACGGAAGACGGACGCGCAGAGGCCGCGGAACTGTTCCGCACGCTCGTCAATCAGGTCACGCTCGTCCCTGAAAACGGCGAGTTGCGCATCGTGCTGCGCGGCGACCCCGCCGGCATCCTTCGGTTAGCTGCAAACAAGAAAAACCCCGGCTTCCTGTCGGAGGCCGGGGTTCTGGATGGCTTGCCGTCGCAAGGATCGTTGGTTGCGGGGACCCGCAACACCCGATCTCGGCAAAATTTGGCGATTGATTGTGCGCAACGCTCGTTGGTCGTAGAGGTGCACACGACCCCATTCTCGCGACTGATCGAGAGAGCCATTCCAAAGTTAGCAGCGTAGCCGCTGAACCCGAGCCCGAATCGACTCCCTCCTGGCCCGGTGGCGCGGTCGATCGCGAACAGCATCTGGTAGCGCGTGAAGCGCAAGAAGCGTGAGGTGAACAAGCCGTGGTTAGCGGCCTCGAAGATCTGGCCGGCCGCCCAGATCAGCACGTCGGCGTCCTGGATCGTCGCCACGCCGTGTTCGGGCATCGCCTGGATCTAGACGCACTGCCGCCGGCCTCGTAGAGGATCGGCGCGGTGCGCTTGGCATCGGCGAGCGAGAAGAACTGCCGCTCCATCAGGTCGCGCCGGTTGCGGGGCGCCGCATCGCCGATCGCGACTACGAACGGATGGGGCTGCCAACGTTCGCTCCGGGTCGCATCGCCCGACATTCAGAGCGACGCTTTCTCGGCCGCGGTCAGCGGGCGTGGAAGACGCGGGTGGCGGTCTGCTCGGAGGCCGACTTGCGCGCACTGCTGGCGGTCCATGCCGGGAGGTCTTCGACCGTGTAGAGGACGCGCCCGCCGGCTGTTGCCGGAGGTGAGGCCGGCGCCGTAGTGCAATAATGTCGATCACTCGCAAAACTTGCAAAGACACCCTCAGCAACACAAATTGCACTTAGTTGGGGGGAGGTCGCCGGAAAATGCCGACTTATGATGTGATAATAACGGATGTCACCCGGTACGGTGACCTCTTCTGCGTCGCGGGATGGGACGTGAACAATGGCGGGATGATCCGCCCGGAGCCGCCGACCGCCAATGCCACCGCGGAAGCATCGCGTTTCTGGAGTACTCAGTACGCTGGTCCGGGCAAATTCTTCGCAGTTGGCAACTTGGTTCGTTTCGATGCGGCGACGCCCCCGGCAAACTTCCCATTTCCCCATGCCACGGAGGACCGCGTTCTCATCGCCGGGAGGCACAGTGCGATCCTCGGTCAGATGACCGCCGCGCAGATGGTCCAGGCTGTCGCAGCTGACGTGGCGGCATCGATCGATGAAGCTTTCGGGGGGCAACTTCATCGAGCCTATTCCGGCAAGGCTCATGTGACCGCCGGCACACAAACATGCTCGCTCGACGCTATCAGGATCGATCCGAAGTCGATTTCATTCTACGAGGACAATCCGTCCCCAGGTAAGCGACGGCTCCGCACGCAGATCGATCAGGCTGGAGTCGAGTATGACTTCTCCGTGCCGGCTGATGCCGCGAGAACCCGCTTCCTTACCGGGGGTATCGCCGCCCTAGAAGCGGACGCCCGGGCTAGTCAGAGCATTCATGTCCGCCTCGGTCTGTGCCGTCCGTTCGCAGCGATGCCTAACTCTTGCTACGCACAGGTCAACGGCCTGATTTTCTTGTGAGCATTATGCGCCACCAGCCGCGTCATGCGTGACGGCAAAAAGCCACTCAAGTTTCGAACACTGCTGGCCGGGTGCGCGCGCCATTGGTAAGGTTGGGCTGACATCAATATGGAGATCGTGTCGGACGAGCGGTCGTAACATGAAGGAGGGGTGGGCTTGGCGAACGCGGCTGTAGAGGTTCTGACGATCGGGCATTCGACGCTGCCCTATGAGCGCTTCCTTTCGCTTCTCCGGCAGGCATCGGTCACGGCAATTGCCGATGTTAGGACCGCGCCGTTTTCGAGGCATTTTCCGCACTTCAATCGGGATTTGTTGCGCGACCAACTGCGCCAGGACGATGTCGCGTATGTGTTTCTCGGTGAGGAACTGGGCGGACGTCCCAAAGGGAAGCAGTTTTTTTGTGATGGCGTTGCTGACTACGAGCAGATGGCGAAGACGGACTCGTTCACACGCGGGCTGAACCGCGTCGTCGACGGTGCGGAGAAATACAGGATCGCCATGATGTGCTCGGAGCATGATCCGATGGATTGCCATCGTTGCCTGCTGGTCGGAAGGGCGCTGCACGAGCGCGGTGTATCTGTCCGCCATATCCTTAGCGGAGGGCAGATCGTCGATCATCGGCAGATCGAGGACAAGCTGATGGATATGGCGGGCAAGAGCGACATTGATCTTTTCGAGCCGCCAGCCAAGCGGCTTGCCGCCGCCTACCGAGACAGAGCGATGAAGGTGGCGTTTTCAGAAAGACAGGACAACGTCCGTAAAACTGCGGCTGGAGTAGACGTGTGACCGGCATCAATCTGGCAACGATCGGCTTTACCAAGACCACGGCAGCCGGCTTTTTCGACCGGGTGAAGAGCGCGGGCGTGAGGAAGGTGATCGACGTTCGCCTGCATAACACCTCACAGCTTGCAGGTTTTGCCAAGGCCGATGATCTTGCTTATTTTCTCAGAGAGATTTGCGGGACGCAGTATGTGCATCAACCACTGCTAGCGCCGACAGACGATATTCTGAAAGCTTTCAAACGCGATAAGGGTGACTGGAATATCTACGAAAGGTCTTTCATGCGACTGATGGAACAGCGCAAGATTGAGGACAGGTTTAAACCTGAGATGTTCGAGGGCGGATGCCTACTTTGCTCCGAAGACAAGCCACATCATTGCCATCGCCGCCTTGTCTGCGAGTATTTCAACAACAAGTGGCATGGCGCGCTGAAGGTGCGCCATCTCTGATCGCCATGTCTACCGGCTCTATGATTTCGAGTTCTTCCCTGCGCTCAGGAACATCGGGAAGAAGCTGCGCTGATTTTTCAGCTTGATAATGTCATTCACCGCGATGGTGTTGGCCTTACGGCGTTCACCGCCAGCCGGTGTAATGACCTCAAGGTCCGGATTTTCGATGATCGCCGCATGAACGTCGTCAGCGTGCGCCGGGGTGACATTGTAGATGCTTTCGTAAAACTCCATCACCGATATCGCGTCCCCTGCCTCGGTCACGAGACGGGGGATGTCGTCCAGCAATTGGGTCTTCGCCGACGCCCGGCCACTGTCGTCGAAGAGATACAGCATTCCCTCGTCATGTCGGGGATCGTAGGACAGCATGTTGAGGCCTGGCCGGCCGACGTGTGCCTGCAAGCTCGCATTGTCGTGGAGGATGTTGTTGTAGACCTGCCGCGCCCGATAGGCGTTGGCAAAGTGGATCAGCCAGTATCGCCATCCGCCGGGATTGTTGATCGAGAATGGGCTGACATACGGCGCGCAAAGGCGGAAGGCGTCGAAGACGATATTCTCGGCCGTGCCGAGCCAGTCCTTCCGGCTCATCAGCCCATCAAGCGCCTGCATGTCATTGGTTGGAATGCCCAGGTGGTCGAGTTGCGCACGCAGGCGCTCGGGTTCGTCCTTCTGGAGAAATGCCAGCAGAGACGTGATGACGAACGTGTAGAAGATTTCGGCTGCGGGCCAGGAATGCATTATGTCGAGGATCGTGCCGCGCTCGACATGGCTGTGGCCGCATTGGTCGAGGTTGAAAATCACGCTCCGATAGCGTCCCTGACCCAGAAGCGACTTGATTTTCGGATAGGCGACCTCGAAGAAATCGTTGAGATACTCCACGTTCAGGTGAAGCTTTGGGCAGGTCAGTGCGATGTCGGACTGCATCGGCGCGACATGCGTTTTCAGAAGCTCGATCGCGTCGCGGCTGGCGTCATTGAAGACGAGCAAGCACTCTACCTCGATCGCGCCGAGTCCCTGAACGACCCGCTGCGTGTTCACGGCTTCGACCGCGCGCTTCAGTTCCTCGATGAAGATCAGTGGTGAACCAGCCGCCCCGCAGTGATAGCGACCGCCACCGGCAAAGCCATCGACGATGGAGAGTCGAAACCGTTCCTGCTGCGGCAGCTTGCAGCGGACGGTAAGATAGTCGAACACATATTCGCGAAGGATTTCGTGCTTCCGACGCGAATGTTCTTCGAGGACTGCGCCGTCTGCCCACTCATATCGCTTCTCGACCACACTGCCTCCCCTGTACCCAGACCTGTTATGCGACAGCGTGTGTCACGGCCGGCATCTCATCCCAGGTCTGCCCACGATACTCGCGGCCATTCGCCTTCTTCGAGCGCTTCTTGTTGTCCTTGCCCCACGTCCCCCACTGCTTGAAGAAGAAGGCGGTGCCGGCGGACAGGCATCGGGCATGGATTTCGTCGATCCACTCCTCGCGGATCGGACGCGCGGACTTGCCGCTTTCGCCGCCTACGATCGCCCAATGAATGCCGCTGAGATCGACGGCACCGACCGCTCCGATCAGCGGCTCGAACGAGATGAAGCGGATCGAAGCAGGCGCTTTGCGCAGATGCTCGATGCGACCCACGACATCGGCATCCTCGATGCTGGTGCCGAGCCAAACATTGGGCAGGACTTCCCCGATCTGTCGGGCAACGAGTTCTGCCATGCGCTCGGGGCGCTTGGTGAGGATCTGATAATTGTGCCGCGGCGTGTCGCGCATCACCTGCCAGACGCCGAGGATGAAGGCGTCGCTCACCCGTTCATGGAACAGATCGCTCATCGAGTTGACGAAGATCTTGCGTGGCTTACGCCAGCGATGTGGGATCGACAGCGCGTCGCGGTCTTCGCGTACCACGCCGTTCCAGACGGTTCGCTTGCCAGTCTTTCGGGTCAGCCCGGCATATTTAGCGACGCCCATCGCTTCGAGACGCTTCGCCATCTCCATGGCATAGCAATGCGTGCAGCCGGCGGTGACGATCGAACACCCCGCGACAGGATTCCAGGTGGAGTCGGTCCACTCAATCTGGGTTTCAGCCATGCCGCCCTCCCGAGCGATGCCAGACGGTGATCGACATCAGACTGCTCCACGCAGCGGATTGATGAATCGAAGCCCAGCGAAGTCCTTCTCATTATCAGTGACGACGATGCAATTGTTGGCATCGGCGACCGCGGCGACGATCATGTCGAGGCCGCTGCGTGGCTGACCGGCGATCTTCCCGTCCGCCATCAGCCGCGCCCAGATCAACCCGGCCCGGTCATCGAATGGCAAAATGCGCCCCGCGAACAAGGCCTGCGGCCCTTCGGGACCGGCGAACCATGCGTCCAACGCCTCGCGCTTCTTGCCTGCCGGCTTCTCCAGCACGCCTCGGCGGATTTCAGCGACCGTCAAGGACGCGATGAACAGCGCATCGTCGCGCTGCTCCGCCATCCAGTCGAGCAGGGAGGCGGAAGGCGTCGGCTTGACGACGTTGCTGATGATGTTGGTGTCGAGCAGGTATCGCGTCACAGATCGACCCTGCGCCCTTCCTCGTTAGCGCGGCTGAGGTCGAGATGGGCACCAACGAGCGGCGAGCGTCGCAATGCCTGGAGGATGCCGCCCTGATGCGGCGGCTCTCCGGACACGATCTGCTGGACCATCGTCCGCGCCTGTACCGCCTCGGGGCCGTCATCGGCGAGGCGGCGAGCAAGAGCGCGGATCAGTTCGCGGTCTGCATCGAGCGCCTGAACCTCGAAGCGCGCGATACCGCGCTGGGCCTGACGCGACCGATAGTTGCGGATCGCCCGCTTCTGTGCGGCATTGCTCATCGCCAGCCTCCAATAATATGGCTGGATATATATCCTATCGCGGCCTTACAAACAACGGCCTTGCTGGGTGCCTTCGATCCTATGAGCCTGCCCCGCGCTTATAGGCGTGAGGGCGCTGGACGGTAGAAGATCGGCGCGCCGCTTCCTACCTAAAAGGCAGCAAAGCCGAGGTGCCGAACACAATGTCAATCGACGACTACTTCCTTCTACAGCCGGAGGGATGCGGCGGCGCGGGCTATAGAGCTTTCAAGCCCGCGGTTACCCGTCGATTGTGCGCTCAGGATGCATTTCCAGCCGCTATCGCGAGCAGGCGAAAGCAACTCCAGCGAGCCTTCTCGGGTGACGGGCGCTATGCGGCGCGAGAGGCCCTGTGGATTCTGGGCGTCGCGGCGGCCGACCTGAAGTCGGGGGAGCTCAGATGCCTCGGCGCAGAGGGGTCGGCCGAACGAAAAAACCCGCCGCGCTTTTGGGCGCGGCGGGTTTGTGTGTTTGGTTGCGGGGACAGGATTTGAACCTGTGACCTTCAGGTTATGAGCCTGACGAGCTACCGGGCTGCTCCACCCCGCGCCAAGAGTGTTTCGGCGTGTCCGGGGCGCCTGCCGCGATGGGCGGTGGCGCTGTCGTCCGGGGCCGGATCGGTGTCGTGTCGAGGGAATGCCGATTGCGATGGGCGGGTCTGGCGGCGACCGACTCTCCCGTGTCTTGAGACACAGTACCATAGGCGCTGGCGTGTTTAACGGCCGAGTTCGAGATGGGATCGGGTTCTGGGCACGCCGCTCAGGCCACCAGACCGGCGCATCGCAATTCTTTTGGGACTCGGCGGCGCAGGGTGCTGCGGCGTCGAGTGTTGTGTTCGGCAAGCATGCAGCGTCGTCGCTGCGGGTCTTCGTTGTGGCGTGTGTCTCTGGCATCGCCCGCCTTGCGGCGGCCGATCCAGTCCGGACACGGATCACGAGAGCGATCAAGCCAATCGGGCGATTAGTACCGGTCGGCTCAACGCGTCGCCGCGCTTGCACCCCCGGCCTATCGACGTGGTCGTCTTCCACGGCCCTCCAGGGAGGTCTCGTTTTAAGGGGGGTTTCCCGCTTAAATGCCTTTCAGCGGTATCCCGTCCGTACATAGCTATGCTG
>NZ_BACT01000407.1:0-5746 GCF_000333255.1 Methylobacterium sp. B1
CCCCGCTGCAAACGAATCGCATTGGTGTGAGGCTTGACCAAGAGCGTTCCCAAAGCGGCGAGATTCGCCTGAGGCAAGTGATGCCGCGTGGACGAAGATGCGGCGCTGAACCTTCACTGCTACGGTGTGAGACACTCGGCTGAAGGCCGCTGGCGACCAAAGTCGGTCGCTCGGAACGCCTTAGGCGCTTCTCCAAAGCGGCCGTTCGTCACTCCTCCAACAACTTCAGCTTAAGGTGGCTGGCGGAAGTTCACCGAGTAAACGATAAATGTCAGGATCAAACGCTGAAGCCGGCGTTCCTGCAAACAAGCAGCCTGTAATCTTAGGCTTTGTGCACTGGTTGAAAGCGCGTTACCTGAGCCGTGTCGAAAAAGGTGGACCGGCGTGGTGAGCTCCGGTCAGTTACCCGCCAAGGGCAGCCAAATTCCCGCCCCCTCCGGGCCGCGGACCACGACGATGCGGACGCGCGTCCGCTTGTTGTGGGGCGCGCCGTTACGGCATAGCGGCCACGTTGATCAACTTCGAGTTTTGGCACGCGTCCTCTAATCAATAAGGACGGCCTATGCACACGACACCTGTTCTCATCGTTAGCGGAAGCCTCGTCGGACCGTCCGCAGCCTTGTTCCTCGCTTGGCGACGGGGGCGTGTTACGTTGGTCGAAAAGCACGTCGGCAGCTCAATATGTACCCGCGCGATGGGCTTCACCGAACGCACGCTGGAATACTTTCGTGGGGTCGGCATAGGCGACAAAGTTCCGCAACGGGACCCGAACGCGAAGCTGCGCCGCGCCCGGTTCGACAGTCTCAGCCGCGAAACGCGATCAGAAACGCCTTGGACCCCCGGTTAGGCCGTGGAGGAGAAGGACCACCTGTCGCCTGTGCGCGGCGCGGCGATCCTGCAAGACAAGCTGGAACCGATCCTACGTAAGGCCGCGCGTGAGTGCGGGGCCGATCTGCGGCTTGGCGTAGAGCTGTTGAACTTCCTGCAAGACGCCGCAGGTGTCACCGCCGAAGTGCGCGACCGACTGACCAACCAAGCTTATAGAATCCGCGCCTCCTGCCTGATCGCAGCTGACGGGGCCGACAGTCCGATCCGCGAAAAGCTCAGCATTCCCCGGCAGGGGGTCGGCTACCTGCGAACCCTGCGCAGTATCCTGTTCTACTGTCCGGCGGCGGACGAGGCCCTGCGCTCCGGCATCCAGCAGTTCGAGATCGAGCAATTAGGCTTAAAGGCGTTCGTGACCACCTACGGCGACGGCCGGTGGGTGCTGATGTTCGGTGATGATCAGGAGCGCACCGACGACGAATTGCGGACTGCGGTTCTCTGGGCGTTAGGCCGCGCCATGCCGTTTGAGATCGTCACGACTGGGCATTGGGACATGGCTGGGCGCATCGCCGAGCGCTTTCGGGAGGGCCGAGTGTTCCTGGTCGGTGACTCGGCTCATCAGCTCCCGCCAACACGCGGCGGTTTCGGAGCCAATACCGGCATCGATGACGCCTACAATCCCGCCTGGAGACCGCAACGAGTCATCGAGGGTGTGTCCATCCCGGCTCTGCTCGCCACCTACAGTCCGGAACCGCATTCGATTGGTTGGCTGCGCCACCAGCAGACCTTCGCTCGCCGTGACTACACCCGCTGGGTCGGCGACATACTCAAGAATGAACACCTCTATGGCGATGCGGCCATGGAGCTGGGCCAGCTGTATCGTTCGGATGCGATCGTTGGTGCAGGACCGGAGCTACCTCCAGCTGCGCATCCGGACGTGTGGGCCAGTCAGCCCGGCACCCGTGACCCGCACGTTTGGGTCGAATACGGTAGGCAGCAGGTATCGACACTCGACCTATTACGCGTGAATTTGTGCTTCTGACGACTGAGCCGCGCTGGTGCAAGTCGGCAGATCGCATCGAGGGCGTACGGGCCTACTGTGTCGGTCGGGACATGATGTTCTCCACGGCCGAGCTGTTCACTCAGAAATTTGGTGTCTCGCCCGGTGCGGCGACGTTGATCCGTCCAGATGGCGTGGTGTGCTGGCGGGCGGAAGAGACGGCCGCCGAACTCACGCCCGCGGTCAGTGCAGCGATGCACCGAGCAGCGGCCCGACCAGCCTGAATTAAGGCCACGAGGCGGGTGGTCATCAGAGTTGACCCCTGGCGACCTACTGCGTTGTCGGTCCGGTCCAGACGTTGCAGTGTGTTTGCTATAAAGTCCGAGTAGGGTCGGAAGCGATCCTGGCGGCCATGTCCGTTTCGATGCATCCGCTGTCCGGAAGCGGACGGGCAGATACCCACCCGCAACCGCCGTTTTGGGAGATTCCCTGAGCAGCCGTCCCGCCTGCGACCCATATCGGCTGCTCGTAAGACCTTACGGCAGCACCGGAAGCGGACGCTGATCACCTTATCGCGCATGCAGAATCCCGCGGCGGAACGCAGGCGGGCCTCTTCCCGGACACCGCAAGCCCGTTTCGGTCCTGGGGCTTCAGACGTTGGATCGTCCCCCTGGGGTCGTTCAGCAACGGGGACGACTTTATCCGGATGACCGCGTTCGATCCTTGTCGACATACGAATTCGAGAATGTCCGTACCACCTCGTCGACATGCGCCTCGATCTGCTTTCGATCGACGGTGAAGGCGTGCGGAGTGAACAGCATCAACGGGACGAATTTTCCCACTACACTCCCGGTGTAGATCTCCGCAGCGACCTCTGGGGCTTCGCCGACGAATTCCCCCCGCGCTTTGGCTTCCATGAGATAGCGGGTGAGCTTCTGGAGCGTGCGACCGGGAGCCATCGCGTAGAACGCATCCCCCAGCGTGGGATGCCGGGGTGCCTCGTTCACGATAATGCGAGCCAGTGCGACGACCGCCGGGCTGCAAATGCATTCCAGCAATGAAATACCCACAGACCGCAAGATGATCGGAATGGGTCGATCGCTGTCAAGCTCCGCGTCGAGTGTCTGTCTGACCTCGTTGTTTCGGTTCGTCACAATTTCTAAAAACAGATCTTCCTTGCTGCCGAAGTGTCTATAGAGCGTCTCCTTGGATGCGCCTGCCGCTAAAGCAACCATCTTCATGGTGGTGTCGGCAAAGCCATGATCGAGGAATACCTGCTCGGCTGCCTCCGCAATTTCTCGACGTCGCCGCGCGCCGCGCGGGATCGGCACGCGCGCCATCTTTGAGTCGGTCATCGCGGCGCTTGACATCGATCGGTACACTCACGCTTATCCGAACCGACGGGTTCGGTTATGCGAGCCATTCATAGGGCAAGCCGCTCGCGCGACCCAGTGTTCCTCCTGATCACGCCGTCGATAGGGTTTCAATCTCCGACCATGACCGACGACACGGATCGCCGTTCCCACCCGTATGACCGCTCACCGAGCCGACGCGATTATCTTGCTGTCGGGTCTGAGGCTGACGACCGTGGGCGCCCGCGGTACGGCTCTCCCGTGTCCGCCGTCAGCACTCCTGAGACAAATTGAGGGTCTTCACGAACGGAGGATGGCTGGTTCATCGTAGCCCCCAGGAGCGAAGATGAAACAGACGTCCGGGCCGGCGCGGCAGCCGGCAGAAGCCGTGATCAAGGACATCCGCCGCGCCACGCGCCGGCAGTTCTCGGCCGAGGAGAAGATCCGCATCGTGCTGGAAGGGCTGCGCGGTGAGGACAGCATCGCCGAGCTGTGCCGGCGCGAAGGCATCGCCAGCTCGATGTACTATGGCTGGTCCAAGGAGTTCCTGGAAGCCGGCAAGAAGCGGCTGGCCGGCGACACGGCCCGTGCCGCGACCGCCGACGAGGTCCAGGACCTGCGTCGCGAGGCGGGTGCGCTGAAGGAGGTCGTAGCCGATCTCGTCCTGGAAAACCGCCTGCTGAAAAAAAGTCTGACCGGGGCTGGGGGCGACGAGGCATGAGGTACCCGGCCTCTGAGAAGCTGGAGATCATCCGGCTGGTCGAGCAATCCCATCTGCCGGTGCGCGCCACCCTGGACAAGCTCGGCGTCACCCGGGCGACGTTCTACCGGTGGTACGACGCTTTCCAGCGTGGCGGCCTCGAGGCATTGGCGGATCGCCCGTCCCGACCCAGCCGGGTCTGGAACCGGTTGCCCGCCGAGGTTCGCGATCAGATCGTCGCTCTCGCGCTGGAGGAGCCGGAACTCAGCCCGCGCGAGCTGGCGGTGCGCTTCACCGACGAGCGGCGCTACTTCGTCTCCGAGGCGACCGTCTACCGTCTGCTCAAAGCTCAGGACCTGATCACCAGCCCGGCCTACATCGTGATCAAAGCCGCCAACGAGTTCCGCGACAAGACCACCGCGCCAAACCAGCTTTGGCAGACGGACTTCACCTACCTGAAGGTGGTTGGCTGGGGCTGGTACTACCTCTCGACGGTGCTTGATGACTTCTCGCGCTACATCGTGGCGTGGAAGCTGTGCGCGACGATGCAGGTCGGCGACGTCACCGCCACGCTCGACCTCGCGCTGGCGGCGGCCGGGCTCGATCATGTGCAGGTGGCGCATCGGCCGCGGCTGCTCTCCGACAACGGGCCGAGCTACGTCGCGGGTGATCTGGCCGACTGGCTCGGCAGCCGGGGCATGACCCATATCCGCGGCGCGCCCCGCCATCCTCAAACGCAGGGCAAGATCGAGCGCTGGCACCAGACGCTCAAGAACCGCATCCTGCTCGAACACGCCTACCTGCCCGGCGAACTGGAGGCGCGGGTTGCCGCCTTCGTCGAGCATTACAACCACGCTCGGGCTCACGAGAGCCTGGACAACCTCACTCCCGCCGACGTCTACTTCGGCCGCGGCGAGGCCATCCTGCAGGAGCGGGCGCGGATCAAGCGCCAGACCCTCATCGATCGCCGCTTGCGCCACCACGCGCAGGCTGCCTAACCTCTCAACCCAGAAGGACCAGAGCCTCCGTTCCTGAGCGCCTCAAGTCGTCTCAAATCATCTGACGACGGACACCGCAGCGACGGCGCGGCCCTGTTTTCGATGTTCCGGAACGTATTCGGATCCGTCGGGATCTCGCTCTCGACGGCGGCCATCACCGAGCGCACGCAGGCCGATCAAGCGCACCTGTCGGGGTTCATGACGCCGTTGCGCTACGGCTACAACACGCTGATCCAGGAGAGTGAACAAACCCTCCGATCGCTCGGCCGCGCCGCCAATTCCATCCATCAGCAAGCGGTCTCGCACACCTACCAGACCTACATGAAACAGGCGCAGGTGCTGGCTTACGGAAATGTCTTCCAGTACGTCGCCGTCGTCACCCTGCTGGTTGTGCCTCTCTGCTTCCTCATCTCGGCCAAGACCGCTCAAGGCAGCGGAGGCGGACACTGACATGACACCCCAGCCCCGACACGCACTGCGCTCCTATGCGACCGTTGCGATCTCCGGCCTCGGCCTGGCCAGTAGCGTGGCTGCGTGCACGCTCGGACCGGACTTCATTCCCCCCGCCCCGACGATCACGGAGTCGAGCGACTATCTGGACACCGGCCTGCCGGCCCGGACGCCGCTCCCGCTTTTTGCACGAACCAGCACGGCGGAGCCGGTGGTGGCGTGGTGGCTCGCCTTCCGCGATCCGATCCTGGCGCAGCTGGAGGATCGCGTCGCGTCGCAGAACCTCGACGTGCAGACCGCTACGGCACGTCTGTTCGAGAGCCGGGCGCAACTCGGCACCGCGGCCGCGGCCGGGCTTCCGACGCTCAACGGACAGGGCAGCGCCTATCGCCAGCAATACAGCAAGAACGGCACGATCGGG
>NZ_BACT01000406.1:0-4070 GCF_000333255.1 Methylobacterium sp. B1
ATCGCGCACCCTACAAGGTTCGAAAATTTTTTGCGAGCCTGGCTCACGCGGCGTCTCTGGACTCGGAAAATCCAGAATTTTCTTATCCGTCTGAACGTGAGCCCGGCTGATCTGTCGGGTCGATTTCCCGACCTGTGGTTGTGTTCGAGCGCTCCCGAGCACGAGCCAACCGGAGATGAAAAAGCCCCGCGCGGCGGTGCCGGCGGGGCTGAGTGAATCTCTGGGAGGAGTGCTGGGCCATCGCAAGCCGCGGGCCAGACGAAACAAAAAAGGCCCGCGCCGGCGAACCGGGCGGGCCGAGATCTCCCGAGGGGTGAAATCAGCTGAGCGCCAGCAGGGCCCGCAGTCCGCTGATTTGATCCGCGTAGCGATGCGCCCCGCCGATCATCGCTCCGTTCTCGTCGGTAATGTACCAGCCGCTGTGAACGGGGCTGCCCGGTTTCTCGTGGAAGTCGATGTAAGTGACCTTCAGCATGTCATGGCCCTCTGAAAAGGCATGTATGGGGACAATGGGATCTGACAGAGGGTCGTTCCGACGGCTGCGCTTGAGTCCACGAAAAAACCGCCGCGGCCGGAGCCGGACGGTTCACGGTGGTCTTTTCAGGGCATGTCGAGTCAGGGCATGTCGAGCCCCGGTCTGCGCGGGGATGGCGGCGCGGTTCCGGTCCCCGATCGGGCTCACCGCCCCGCCGGCCCGACCTTCGCCAGCACGATCCCCCCGAAGGCCAGCAGCGCCGGCGAGGCCAGCCTCCAGCCGATCTTGCGCAGATCCCGCACCGGCAAGGCGACCTCGGCCAGCCCCTTGGCGGCCTCGGCCTTCGCCCCGTCGACCGCCTTGTCGATCCGCCGCTCGATCTCGTCGCGCGCCACGAAGTGCTCGATGTCCCGCCGGTAGGCCACGCCCTCCAGCTTCTCGTCCATCCGGTCGCGCTTGCCCCCGAGCGCATCCATCTGCCGGCCGGTGGCCACGACGACGCTGAAGCACAGCCCCTTGAGCCATATGGCGTCGGTCCAGTACGGCAGCTTCAGCAGGGCGGCCGAGGCCGGCTGGTCCTCCGTGCCGGCATGGCCCTCGATCACGACCTTGCCTTGGTAGACGCTGTCCGGGACGAAGCCACCGGAGCCGGCCCCGAGGCCGGTCTTCACGTCGCCGAACCAGTATTGCAGGATCTGCACCGGCCCGACGCAATGCACGGCGCCGCGGTACAGGACCGTGTTGGTGTCGTTGAACTTCAGCGTCTCCAGCGCGAAGATCACGCCGCCGAGCTTGGCCTGGCCGAGCACGCGCCGCTCGGCTTCACCCGGGACGGGCTCGGCCGTGAGGTCCGGCGGGAGAGCGCGGCCGGGTTCGTGCTCGACAGCGCCCGGGATGCGGGCGAAGCCGCGGGCCGCTTTAGTCAGTCCGAGGGCGGGCTGTCCCTGGTCGACATAGTCGTACGCCGCAGCGAGTCCCGGCATCACGCGTCTGCGAGGTCCGTGGCGATGGCGAGCTGGATCGTGCCGCTGCGCCGGTCCGGCAGGTCGATGCCGGCGATGCCGAAATCCCGGCCCTGCAGCGCGATGCGGTCCCCGGGTCGTGACGGTCGGGCCTGGGCGCTGTCGCAGATCGTCAGGGTGCCGGTCTCGACATTCTGCGCCCGACCGCCCTGCGCCGCTTCCCGGGCGCCCTGCGGCCGGTAACTCGCCCAGAGGATCATCACGGGCTCGCAGTCGCCGGCGCCGACCACATCGCCGTCGGCGTCCGTGACGACCGCGCGGCGCATGACGACGGCGCGCCGGTCGAAGCGGCCCGGATCTATCAGCCCCAGACCCGGTAGAGCGCGAGCAGCGCCTCGACGCCCAGCGGCAGGACGGCCGGCTGCGCGGCCGTGGTCGTGACGCCGTCGCGGCTGCCGTAGAGATGCCCGACCATCAGCAGGATCGCGTGCCGGATCGGCGCCGGGACGGTGCTGCGCCCGTCCACCAGCGGATAGCCGGCCCGGTAGCGCACCGTGACGGTGTTGGATTCCGGGTCCGGCGTCTCGTCCACAAGGCCGGTGGCGGGCGGGTATGGGTAAACCCAGTCATCCGGCTCAAGGTCGGCCGGGAAAGTGGTCTCGAGAACCTGCTCGCCCAGCGCCCGGCCGAGCCAGCCATCCGGGCCGTCGAGCCAGGCCGTGGCGGTCTCCACGAGGGCGCCGATCAGGGCGTCCTCGTCGGCGTGATCGGCTCGCAGATGCGCCTTCGCGTCGTCGAGGGCGACGATCGGCGCGGGCGGCGTGACCACGGTGACGGGCATCGGCCGGTTCGGTCAGGCCGGTTCGGCCGCGCGGCGGCGCGCCCGGTCGGCGCGCAGGGCGGATTCCGAGACCTGGTGGTGCGGCTCCAGGGGCGCGGGCGCGATCCCGAGCATGGGACCCGCCAGCGGGACTGCGTGGCCGAGGCGCTCCAAGTCCTGGGCGTGAGCGAGGTCGGTCTCGAACGTATCGCCGGCCTCGACGAGCCCGTTCTTAGCGTTCCGGATCCGCGGATTGTGGAACTCAGTGTTGACCGTCATCGCGACGCAGTCGGACATGGGAGTCTCCCGGTGTGCGTGGTCAGAGTGTGCGTGGTCAGATTCTGAGGTTGGCTGCTTGACGTGCAGGTCTGCCCGCGCCGCGTGACGGTCGCCCGGGCCGCCTTCGGCAGGTCCCAAAAGCAAGCGTCTCGCCCTGGCAACGATGTCTTAGTCGGTTGTGTGCGATCGCATTGTCCAGAGGTGCGCCAGGCGTCAGCGGAGAGGCCTCGCCGGTCGCCGGTCCTGAACGATCACCATGCTCCATGTCCCGACCCGGATAGGTCCGCCAAGCCCGACACGCGCGACGGCAGGACCCTGAACGACCGCCGAGGGCTGCGAGCCGCGCGTGCCATGGACTAACCGCCTCGATCGACGTTTCCGCCTTTTGCTTCCAGTCTGAATAAAGTTGAACATCAGTGCCAGGGTTCCATTGATGTTCGGATCGCCTGTTCGATCGTATGCCGCTCTCGTTACGTCACTGGTCGTTCTGGCCTTTGCGATTGTGTCAGGCGCGATCGTCTTCATCGCCGACATGTACGGTCAGGCGCTGCAGGATACCGAACGCAACCTCATCGGACTCTCCACGATCCTCGCTGATCAGGCCGATCGCTCGCTCCAGGCCCTCGAGATCGTTCAAGAAGCCATCATCGAGGATATGGCCGGCGCAAAGGTCTCGACTCCCGCGGAGTACGCGGCGGCGGCGAGCCGGCGCGACTTACATGAGGCACTCAAAGCGCGCGTCGCGGCATTGCCACAGGTCAACGCGGTCACGATCATCGATCACGCCGGCCAGCTCCTGAACTTCAGCCGCTTCTGGCCAATCCCGAACGTCAACATCGCAGATCGGGATTACTTCAAGGCACTCGCTGCGGACCCGAAGCTGCAACGCTTCATCAGCGAACCGGTGCAGAACCGCGGCGACGGCGCTTGGACGATCTACATCGCCCGGAAGGTCACGGCACCCGACGGAACGTTCCTCGGCCTCGTGCTCGGCGCGATCGAGCTCGGCTATTTCGAACGACTGTACCGGCAGATCGCACCGACCGACTGTCCGCCGTCAGCACTCCTGAGACAAATTGAGGGTCTTCACGAACGGAGGATGGCTGGTTCATCGTAGCCCCCAGGAGCGAAGATGAAACAGACGTCCGGGCCGGCGCGGCAGCCGGCAGAAGCCGTGATCAAGGACATCCGCCGCGCCACGCGCCGGCAGTTCTCGGCCGAGGAGAAGATCCGCATCGTGCTGGAAGGGCTGCGCGGTGAGGACAGCATCGCCGAGCTGTGCCGGCGCGAAGGCATCGCCAGCTCGATGTACTATGGCTGGTCCAAGGAGTTCCTGGAAGCCGGCAAGAAGCGGCTGGCCGGCGACACGGCCCGTGCCGCGACCGCCGACGAGGTCCAGGACCTGCGTCGCGAGGCGGGTGCGCTGAAGGAGGTCGTAGCCGATCTCGTCCTGGAAAACCGCCTGCTGAAAAAAAGTCTGACCGGGGCTGGGGGCGACGAGGCATGAGGTACCCGGCCTCTGAGAAGCTGGAGA
>NZ_BACT01000405.1:0-17878 GCF_000333255.1 Methylobacterium sp. B1
CTTCCGCCGGACCGGCATACCAGCCGTCCGAGAGCCACAGCTCGGGCTTGGCATAGCCGCCGTCCTCCAGGAAGCCGAGCCACTGGCGGTTGGTCACCAGCGCCCGGTCGATGCGGCCGGCCGGGATCAGCGTCTCGTGGCGGGGGGATTCGTTGTCGAACGAGAACCCCTCTCCCGTGTGGCCGATCCAGGCGATCTCCCGGCGGAGCTCGACCTGACCGCGCTGCGCGGCTGCGTCCGGGAAGCGCCAGTCCGGATCGTAGGCGGGATTGAGCGGATTCTGCGCGAAGGCGTGGAGGATGTCGGTGAGGAGCAATTCCTGGTGCTGCTGCTCGTGATAGAGGCCGATCTCCAGGATCGGCAGCACCATCTCCAGGGCGCGATCGGAGGCTTGGCTCAGCAGGGTCTCGACGGCGCGGTCGATATGGGCCCGGTAGGCAGCGACCTCGGCCATGGTCGGGCGGGTGATCATGCCCCGCTGGATGCGCGGCTGCCGCGGGCCGGCCGCCACGTAGTACGAGTTGAAGAGGTAGTGTAGCCGCGCGTCGTAGATGGCGTAGCCCGGCAGATGCTCCCGCAGCAGGAACTGCTCGAAGAACCACGTGACATGCGCCCGGTGCCACTTGGTCGGGCTCGCATCCGCCATGGACTGGACCTGCTGGTCCTCCGGCGAGAGCGGTGCGGCGCGGCGCTCGGTCTCGTTCCGGACCTGCCGGAAGGCCGCGATCCACGCGGCGCGATCGATCGGTCGTGCGGTGACGGGCGGCGGCGGAAAGGCCGGTGCCCGGGGGTCGTGCGTCTCGTCCGGACGCAGTGCGGCCGTCGCTGCCATGACGATGATCCCCTTAATCCTGCCGCACCGAGAACCATTTCCTCGATTCCGGGCCGGCCGGCAGAAGATATGTCCCGGTTGTGGTCCGACAACCTCTCCGACGAGCATCGGCTCGGCGCAGCCGGTCTGGGGGCACTTCGCCGCGGACGCGCGGCGGTTAACGGAACGGGTTGGGGATCGCGGATCTTTCTCTCGCCGCAGTGAGATCGCCTTAACCCTCACGGCCGAGATTTTGGGACGCTCTTCGAGGAGTCCGGGTTCTCATGCGGATCGATCTGATGGCCGGGGCCAGCCTGTCCGCCGCGGCGCTGCGCAGTGCCGCCGAGCCGACCATCCTGGTCTTCGATTCCGGGCTCGGCGGCCTCACCGTCCTCGACGCCGTGCGGCGCGCCCGCCCGGATTCCCGTTACGTCTATGTCGGCGACGATGCCGCCTTCCCCTATGGCCGGCTCGGGGAGGCGCCCCTCGTCGCCCGCGTCCTCACCGTGATGGAGCGGCTCGTCGCGACCCACAGGCCTGATCTCGTCGTAATCGCCTGCAACACCGCCTCGACGCTGGTGCTTCCGGCGCTCCGGCAGCGCTTCACGACGCCCTTCGTGGGCGTGGTGCCGCCGATCAAGCCCGCGGCCGAGGTGACGCGCTCCCGGATGATAACCCTGCTGGCGACGCCCGGCACGGTGGCGCGGTCCTACACGAGCGACCTGATCGCGACCTATGCCGGCGCCTGCGCGGTCACGCGGATCGGCTCGCAGAATCTCGCCGGCTACGCGGAAGCCGAGCTCGCCGGCGCGCCGGTGGACGATGCCGCCCTCGCCGCGGAGATCGCCCCCTGCTTCGTCACCGAGGCGGACGGCCGGCGCACCGACGTGATCTGCCTCGCCTGCACCCACTATCCCCTGCTGCTTCCGCGCCTGCAGGCCGTGGCGCCCTGGCCGGTGACCTGGATCGACCCGGCCCCCGCCATCGCCCGGCGCGTCGTGCAGCTGATCGGCCCGCTCCCGCGCGAGGCGGATCGGCACGGCTCCGCGCTCGGCGCCTTCACGGNCGGAAGCTGCCTGACCGACGCCCTGCGCACAGCCCTCGCGGCCCGGGGAATCGGTGAGGTCGGCGTGGAGTCGATCCCGTTGCCGATGCAGTAGACGGGCGCGGCGATCGCGGGCGCCACAACGGGCGCCTGAGCCCTGGGATGCGCATCCGCCCGACCGCTCGTGTGAGCGCCGCCGGGCCCGGCCCTCAGTGCCGTGTCCGGCCCACGCGCCCCTCAGGAGGCGCTGAGGCCGGCGGCACGCGGCATGGTCGTCGACGGGGCTGCGGACGCATCGGCTTCGGTCGGAACGATCAGGTGGACGAACAGCATGCCGGCGGCGACGATCAGCGCGAGGGCGATGATCCGCCAGAGTTCGAGGATCGGCTCCTGAGCGGGCGCATCCTGGTGCGGCCTGTTGGTTTCGCTCGGCATCGCTTCCGCTTCTCCGCCTCTGACCATCCGGATCGGACACCCGGAGGATGAACGCCCCGTAAATTCCGCCCTCGATCGCCTCGTCCGATCCGTTGCCGAAGGCCGGGGCCGGCTGCGTCAGCCGGGTCCGGGGCGCGGGTCAGAATCGTCTTCGCCGTGAAGACGATGATGGTGCGTTCGACCGGAAAGCGGATGATCGCCGTGTCGCACCGGAATGGGGCGACAGGTGGACGGCCGCGGCGCATGCGCGGTGCGTCACCGCACAGACGGAGGAGCCGGTCCGTCGGCCGCAGCGCGCCGACGGCGCCGACACGTTCAGGGACGATTTGAACCAATGGCGGGCTTCGATCAGATGTCGAAAGCTGAATACAGCTCGATACTGGGCGTTGATCGCATTCGAGAGTATGGTTTAGCTTGATTCGTGATCGCCCGCGGGTCCGAGCGGCCTGCGGCGGGGCTCCGCTCCGGGAGTGCCTGATGTTCGAGAGCATGTTTTGGGGCGCGGCGCTCGTCGCGCTGATCGGGTCGGCCGCGATCGTGGCGATCGGGGCGAGCTTCCAGCCGGGCCTTAGCCGGAGGAACGAGGTGGATCCGCGCGTGCCGGATCCGCGCCGGACCTTCGGACGCAAGCGCCGGTGGCGGCGTCCGCCGCGGGTGGCACGGCGCATCGGGCCGCTCCCGATGCGGTGAGGGCCGCTGCACCAAAGACGTACATCTCCCGGCGACCATGCGCATGATAATCTCTGATGGACTGCGGGATCGCAGTGTTCACGCCGCGCGGGAGGGTTGGGGACTGATGAGCGTGCGTCAGATTTGTGATCAGGTTCGGATCGCCGAGCAGGCCTTCACTGCCGCCCTCGGCAACATGAAGGACGCGGGCCTGCGCGAGGCGCTGAGCCGCGAGCTTCAGGAAATGGAGAGCGCCGAGATCGAGGCCGGACAAGACGCAGCCTTGGCGCGGTCGGCCTCCTGGAAGCGGGTGAAGATGCTGCATGGCCTCGGTTACCCGGTGGATTTCGGCTGGCTTCACGCCTCCACGGGACAAGCCTGCTGAGCCGGGCGGCCGGAGGGCGATCAGCAACGGTCGATTGTATCCCGGCCGCCGGATCGGCCGGCGCTTTCGCCCGTTGTGCCTGCCGGGCGTTTTCGCGCCCGGCGGATACCGCCGACCTCTCGACCCGGACACGACATGCTGGCTTGGTTTCGGGCCCTGATGCCGCGAGAGGACCGGTTCTTCGACCTGTTCGAGCGTCATGCCGCGACGCTCACGGACGGCGCCGCCGCGCTTCGGTCGCTCCTCGACGGCACGCAAGCCGTACCGGCGGCCTACACGGCGATCGCGGCCCATGAGGATGCCGCGGACGCGATCACCCGGGAGGCGCTTCTGGCGGTCCGCCGGACCTTCATCACGCCCTTCGACCGCAGCGATATTCAGGCCCTGGTCGGGTCCCTCGACGACGCCATCGACCAGATGCTCAAGACCGCCAAGGCGGTCCAGCTCTTCGAGGTGACCACCTTCGAGCCGGCGATGCGCGAGATGGGGGCGGTCATTCAGGAGGCCGCGCAGGTCACCGCCGAGGCCCTGCCGAAGCTGCGGGCGCTCGGCGAGAATGCCACTGCGCTGAACGGCCTGACCGAGCGCGTCATCGAGCTGGAGGGGCGGGCCGACGACCTGCACAATGACGGGTTGAAGGCCCTGTTCAAGGCGTCGGGACAGGACCCCATGGCCTTCATCGTCGGGTCGGAACTCTACGGCCACCTGGAGAAGGTCATGGATCGGTTCGAGGACGTGGCGAACCAGATCAGCAGCATCGTCGTCGAACACGTTTAAGCTGCAGGCCGCCGCGTGACATTCCTCATCGTCCTCATTGCCCTGGCGCTGGTCTTCGATTTCCTGAACGGGTTGCACGATGCCGCGAACTCCATCGCCACCATCGTGTCGACGCGGGTGCTGGCGCCCCGCTACGCCGTATTCTGGGCGGCGTTCTTCAACTTCGTGGCCTTCCTGGTCTTCGGGCTCCACGTCGCCGGAACCGTGGGTTCGGGCATCATCGACGTCGCGGCGGTGGACGACCGGGTGATTCTCGGCGCGCTCGGCGGGGCGATCAGCTGGAACCTGATCACGTGGTATGCCGGCATCCCGTCCTCGAGCTCGCACGCCCTGATCGGCGGCCTGCTCGGCGCCGGCATCGCCAAGGCGGGGATGGGCGTGATCGTCTGGCCCGGCGTGATCGCCACCAGCGCCGCCATCGTCCTGTCGCCGGCCCTCGGCTTCGCCCTCGGCCTGGTGCTGATGCTGGCGGTCTCATGGATCTTCATCCGCTCGACGCCGCACGCGGTGGACGGGCTGTTCCGGGGCCTGCAATTCGTCTCGGCCTCGCTCTACTCCCTCGGCCACGGCGGCAACGACGCCCAGAAGACCATGGGCATCATCGCCGCCCTGCTCTACGCCCACGGCGAGAGCGGGGCCTTTCATGTGCCGCTCTGGGTCGTGCTGTCCTGTCAGGGCGCCATGGCGCTCGGCACCCTTCTGGGCGGCTGGCGCATCGTCCACACGATGGGCTCGAAGATCACGCGCCTGACGCCCCTGCAGGGCTTCTGCGCCGAGACCGGAGGCGCCGCGACCCTGTTCGCCGCGACGGCCTTCGGCATCCCGGTCTCGACCACCCACACGATCACCGGCGCCATCGTCGGCGTCGGGGCTGCGCGCCGGGTCTCGGCGGTCCGCTGGAACGTGGCGCAGGGCATCGTGATCGCCTGGGTGATCACGATGCCGGCCGCGGCCCTGGTCGCGGCCCTGACCTACGCGGCATCGGGCCTCGTGCTGCCGTAGGACGGCCCGCGGACCGGTTGCGGCCCCGCGACGGGCGGGGCCGGATCCGGCGCGGGGTCACCAGCGGTGATGCCAGCCGCCGTGATGCCAGCCGCGGTGCCAACCGCCGTGCCAGCCACCATGCCAGCCGACACGGCGGAAGCCGCCCCAGCGGGAGCCGCCGTGCCATGCGAACCGGCGGTGCCAGCCGTAGCGGTAGCCGTAATGCCACCGGTAGCCGACGCGCCGATAGGCCGGGACGTAGACCACCGGACCGTAGCCGAGATTCGGCCGGCACCAGCCGTAGATGTTGCGGTGAAAACCGGGCCCGCAGCCGTCGCGCGCCTCGGCGCTCGAACCGGCCATCAGGACTCCCGCGGCGAGCGCCACGGGCACGACGAGGGTACGGATCATGACTCACTCCATGGGCGTCCGGCCGCAAGGCCGGACGAGGGACAGGGTGCGATCAGGCGATGCGGCGGCTCAGTTCGGCCAGCAGCGGCGGCCGTAGGGACCGATGTGGAAACCGGCCGGGCAGGAGCGGCCGCGGACATAGCCGCCCCATTGCCCGCCGGTCCGGCAGCCGCCGTAGGGGCCGCGATGCCCGTAGGGGCCGCAGCCGCCGTAGACCTGGACGATCCGGGCGCCGTCGAAGCCGGTGGCGACCGCGTCCTGGACCAGGGGCAGCGCCGAGGCGGGCACCGCGAGGCTGGCGAGGAAGACGGCCGGGGCAAGGCTCTTCAACATCGATGATCTCCTTCTGCTCGATCGGGCTGGCGCGGCCTCTCGGCCGACGGCCCGCGCCGGGGCGGGGTATTGGCCGCGGCGTATGAGCGAAGGTTCGTCCCTGCACGCTTCCCCGATGTGACCGGGATGCGCAGTCCTGTAACGTTGTGTAACCGCCGGTTGCGCGGCCGTTGCCGCGTGCCGCTCAGGACAGGCCCGGCAGGGTCACGACGAGGCGTGCGCCGCCGTTGGCGCCGGCTTCCGCCACCACCGTGCCGCCATGGGCCTCCGCGATCTGGCGGCTGATGGCGAGACCGAGGCCTGTCCCGCCGGTCTGCCGGCTCCGCGACCGCTCGACCCGGTAATAGGGGCTGAACACCGCCGTCCGCTCCGCCTCGGGGATGCCCGGCCCGTCATCCTCGACAACGATCCGGCAGACCGTTCCGGCCCGGCTCACCGCCACCGACACCGACGAGCGCCCGAACTTGACGGCGTTCCCGATCAGGTTGGCCACGACGCGGCGCAGGGCGACCGCGTCGCCGGCCACCGTGGCGTCCCGCACCTCCTCGCCGGTCAGGCTGATGGGCGCGCCCTGGGCCGCGTGCTCGGCGACCTCGACGGCGACGAGATCGGCGAGATCCACCGGCGCGCGGGTCGCCTCGACGGCGGTGCCCCGGGCAAATCCCAGGGACGCCTCGATCAGCGCGGTCATGGCGTCGAGATCGGCCACCAGCTTCTCCCGGAGCGCCGGCTCGGCCACCGCCTCGGCGCGTAGGCGCAGTCGCGTCAGGTAGGTCTTGAGGTCGTGCGAGATGGCTCCGATCAGCAAGGAGCGCTCGGCCATGAGGCCGGCGATCCGCTCCTGCATGCCCTGCACCGCCTGGGCGAGACGCCGGATCTCGGGGGCGCCCGTGGGCGCGCTCATCCGTTCCGGGGCGCGGCCGTCGAAGCGGGAGACCGCGTCCGTCAAGCGCCGCAGCGGCGCGAGCTCGTGCCGCGTGCCGACCAGGACGAGACCGGCCGCCACCGCGCCCAGCACCGCGACCCAGAGGCTCAGGGGCTGGCCGAACAGCCACGGCATGAGCGAGCGGCGGCGTTCGGTGGCATGGATCACCGCGACGCGGCCATCGGGCAACCGATAGGTCGCCATCGCGAGGCGCCCGATCGGTCCGGCCCGCTCCGCCTTGTCGATATCGGCCGGGCCGACGCCGCGGCGCAGCAGGGCGGTGTCGGTATAGGCCTGGACGCGGTCGGCGGATTCGGCCGTCATCCGGCGCAGACGGGCTTCGAGGCGGGGCTCGCGGATCAGGTCGGCCCGGTCGGGTTGCGCATCGACGATCTCCGTTTGCAGCGCTTCGCCGCTCACGGCCTTCAGGATGGCCGGCCTCTGGGCCGGATCGGCGTCGCGCAGCAACGTCATGATGCCGGCGGCCTGATCGACGCGCGGAAACCGCGTGGCGTAGGGCCAACGCTCCTGTCGGCGCTGCCAGTGATCGAGGGCCACCGTGGCGAGGACGAGCAGGGAGAGCGCGCCCAGCAGGAGCAGCATGATGCGTCCGAGGAGGCCGACGCGGCCCATCACGGCGTTCCGGAGCGGACCGGGGCGGCCAGGATGTAGCCGGCGTTACGCACGGTCTTGAGGAGGGCCGCGGCCTGGCTGCCGGCGGCGTCGAGCTTGTGCCGCAGGCGGCTGACCTGAACGTCGATGGTCCGGTCGAAGGCATCGGCGGTTCGGCCGCGGGTCCAGTCGAGAAGCTGGTCGCGCGAGAGCACCCGCTGCGGCCGGGTGACGAAGCAGTGCAGCAGGTCGTACTCGGCGCTGGTCAGAGGGACCTCGGAGGCCGGGTCGCCGATCATCACCTTGCGGGCCGCCAGATCGACGACGAGGTCGGCGACGCTCAGCCGCTCGGGCGCGGCCTCGGGGGCCGGGGCGCCGGCGCCGTTGGCCCGGCGCAGGACGGCGCGGATCCGGGCGAGCAGGACCCGTGGGTTGAAGGGTTTCGAGACGTAGTCGTCGGCGCCCATCTCCAGGCCGAGGACCCGGTCGATATCCTCGTCCTTCGCGGTCAGCATGACGATGGGCGGGCCGTCCGCCTCGCGCAGGCGGCGGCAGATGGACAGGCCGTCCTCGCCCGGCAGCATCCAGTCGAGGACGATGAGGTCCGGCGCCGGGCCAGATGCGAGCAGCCGGTCGAGTGCGGTGCCGCCGTCGAGGGCGACGGCGCGGAACCCCTCGCCCTCCAGATAGCCGGCGAGGAGGGCGCGGATGTCGGGATCGTCCTCGACGATGGCGATGGTGGTGCCCTCGTGCATGGGGCGAGCATAGGGGCGGCCGGCGGGACGGCAACGCGAAACTGCACGGTGTCACAAAACGTTACATGGGCCGTCGGGAGTGGCCGGGCCGTTCCGGGCGTTGCCCGCCGGGCGCTGGACGCGACCGGTGCGGCCGCCGCGCGTGTGGGCGCGTCGCGAGGATGCGACGGGCCCGGCGGATCGCCGAACTGCGGTCCCTCGTCTCGACGGGATCGGAAGCGGCGCCAGATCTCCCCGATACGCTCGGAGATCCCTCATGAAGACCTACACCATCGCCGCCATTCCTGCGGACGGCATCGGCGTGGAGGTCATCGCCGCCGGCATCGCGGTGCTCGACGCCCTCGCCGAGAAGGCCGGAACGTTCCGGTTCCGCTTCGACCACTTCGATTGGGGCTCGGACTATTACAAGACGCACGGCGTGATGATGCCGGCCGACGGCCGCGCGCAGATCCGGAACCACGACGCGATCTTCTTCGGCGCTGTGGGCGCGCCGGACGTGCCCGATCACATCAGCCTGTGGGGGCTGCGCCTCGCGATCTGCCAGCCCTTCGACCAGTACGCCAATGTCCGCCCGACCCGGATCCTTCCGGGCATCACCAGCCCGCTGCGTCACGTCTCGGGGCCGGAGCTCGACTGGGTGATCGTCCGGGAGAACTCGGAGGGCGAGTATGCGGGCGTCGGCGGCCGGGTCCACCAGGGCCATCCCAACGAGGTCGCCACCGATGTCTCGATGATGACCCGCTCGGGCGTCGACCGGATCATCCGCTACGCCTTCGAACTCGCCCGCTCCCGCCCGCGCAAGCGGCTCACGGTGGTCACCAAGTCCAACGCCCAGCGCCACGCCATGGTGATGTGGGACGAGATCGCCGCCGAGGTCGCCCGGGACTTTCCCGACGTCACCTGGGACAAGATGCTGGTCGACGCCATGACGATGCGCATGGTGATGAAGCCTGAGACCCTCGACACGATCGTGGCGACGAACCTGCACGCCGACATCCTGTCGGACCTCGCGGCGGCGCTCGCCGGGTCCCTCGGCATCGCGCCGACCGCCAACATCAACCCGGAGCGCACTTTCCCGTCCATGTTCGAGCCGATCCACGGCTCGGCCTTCGACATTGCCGGCCAGGGAATCGCCAATCCGGTCGCGACCTTCTGGACGGCGTGTCAGATGCTGGAGCACCTCGGCGAGAAGCCGGCGGCCGAGCGGCTGATGCGTGCGGTGGAGCGCGTCACCGCGGATCCGAGCCTGCACACCCCCGATCTGGGTGGACGGGCGACGACGCGACAGGTCACCGACGCGGTCATCGCGGCGATCCGGGGCGACAACGCCTGAGGGGTGCCGGGCCGGATCGCCGCGTTCCGCGTCGCGCCTGCGGGGACGATCCGGCGGCATAGCGTCGATCTGCGATGCGATGCGGTGCGATGGTCCGGGCGGGCGGCGGCGCGCCCGCTACGGGACCGGGGTCGCGAGATCCGGGCTCGGGGTGCCGCAGGCCCGGCAGAAGCGCTCGAAGGTGCTCTTGCGATGCGTGCAGGACGGGCACTGTGCGAAGATGCCGAGCCCGCAATGGGGGCAATAATTCGTGCTCGCATCGTCGAGGGCGAGCGGCCGCTCGCAGCCGGGGCAGACCTTCTTGGCGAGACGGGCCAGGGCTTGGTCGGTGGCGATCTCGGTCCGCCGCTCGGCGTCCGGTCGCGCCTCCACCACGGCCTGTCGCGCGCGGTAGGCGTACAGGGCATTGATCGCGGCGCGGCCCGCGACCAGGGTCACGATCACGCCGACGCCGTACTGCACGTAGCCGCCGTAGCTCGGCAGGTACGGCACGAGTTCGACGAAGAAGGCGAAGGCCGCCGCCAGGGCGAAGCCCCAGACGAACGGCCAGTTGCGGGTATGCCGCCGTTTGAGCAGGAGCCATCCGGCCAGGGCCAGCAGCGGCAGCGTCAGGGCGAGCCGGTAGGCGAAGACGCGCAACTCCTGGCCGCGCTCGGCCGCGTCGAGCTGCTTCTGCGCCGCCGCGCGCAGCTCGTCGTCCATCCGCAGCCGCGTCGCCTCCCGCTCGGACTGCTCGAGTCCCGCCTGCGCCCGGGCCGCGAGGCGCTCCTCGATGGTGCGCTCGGCGGCCTTCAGGGCATCGAGTTGCTGCGTGCGCGCGATCAGGCCGGGATCCTGGTCGACCCGCTGCGTGGCGTCCCGGGTCTTCAGCCAGTTGGCGAAGGTCTCGCGCGCCCCCTCCGAGGCGGACTGGGCCGCCTCGAGGGCGAGCCGATCCTGCTCGACCTGCCGCCGGTTGTCGTCCTGCTCCCGACGGATCTGCTTCAGGGCCTCGGCCGAGGCTCTGGCCTGATCGGTGTCGAGGAACTGCTCGAGGGTATAGCGGTGCTCGACCTGCGGCAGATCGCCGACGACCAGCGATCCCAGCCCGATGAGAAACCACGCGAAGACCACCGCGACGAGCCAGAGCGCCAGCGTGAACCAGCGTTCGGAGAGTCTTGAACCGGACCGCACGCGAATCGCCCTCGCCGAAAACCCAAGCGGGGCTTTATAGCGTGCGGCGGCCGGTGGGATATGCGGGCGAGGCCGACGGCCGGGTCGCCGCCGCCATGTCTGCAGGACCGATCGAGATCGGATCTCGGGCGGGACGCTCGGGCTCGGCGCATCTCGGAAACAATAGAGCCCGCCAACGCTTTGGCGCGCTAATGTCAAATATTTGGTGTCCAGGGAAGACGTAAAATAACTGAGTAAAAACAAGGCTCATGTGGCTTGGTGTGACACAGGCCTAGATTTTGATGCGCATACTTTTTATTCGATCTGTCCCGTGCCGACTTTGGCGTAGTGCCTGGGATGCTTCATCGGTAACCGGTTCAGTGACGGGCTGCTTTCGACTCAACTCGGCCACCCGGATCACCCTCGGCCTTTTCCGCAACCGGTCATTCGTCGGCGATCTGGTGACTCGCGCTCAAGGTGATAGGCGGATCCCGGCGCTTCGCTTTGAACCGGACAACCCACCTCCGGCGTAGGTTGGCTATACGATCTGCTCTTCTCTAAGACCGTAGGCGGCCGGGCCCTGCAAAGCCGTGCCGACCCTCTCCGCGATCACTCAGCCGACCGTGTCCGGTCACGCCGGCGTGCTGGCAGCCGACATCCTGGGCGCGGCGTGCGGACCGGCCGGTCATTCCTGCTCCAGCAAGTTCGTGAAGCTGGCGACAATCCCGGGCATCTGGCTGCCCTTGCGGGACGAGGCAATCAACCGGACCCTGTAGCGCGCCCCGTCCGCCCCCTCGACTATCCGCTCGGAGGGCCGGTTTGCCCTCAGCACCGCCGGGATCTCGTCCAGCAGCCATGTCAGGGGGATCGGCGCCGAGAAGTTGCGCAGGGACCGGCCGACGTCGCTCGGCTGCAAGCCGAAGATCTGCGCCGCTGCGCTGGTGAACATGCGAATGCGGAGATCCGACGTCAATAGCACGCTCGCGACGTTCATGCCCTCGAACAGCGTAGCCTGATCGTCGATCAACTGGTCGATGGCCTCGATCTTGGACGAGAGCTCGAAATTCACCGTCTGAAGCTCCTCGTTCAGAGACTGCGTCTCCTCCTTCGAAGCCTCGAGCTCCTCGTTGGCGGCCTGCATCTCCTCGTTGACGGAGTGGAGTTCCTCATTCGAGGATTTGAGCTCCTCAAGGGAGGTCTCGTATTCTTCGATCACAGCTTGAAGCCGTTCGCGCGTGACGCTCAATTCGCGCTCCAGGCCTTGGAGCGCCGTGTCCCGCTCGTTCGCCTCGAGCGCTTGCTGGCGTTCCTTCTCCAAGGGTGCGGCGGCCTCTTTGAACACGACCAGGAACAGTGGCTCGATTGCGCCGGGCGTGTTCAGCGGCTTGACCACCAGAGAGATCGATTGGAAACGGCCGTCCGGCAGCTCGACGCCTATGCCGTCCCGAACGACCAGGGTGTTGCCCTCGATCGCCTCGCGCAGGGCCGTCCGGAGATCCAGCCGCAGGCCCTTGCGCGCCATCGCGGCCAGCTCCCGGGTCGGCTGGCCAGGCACGACCTCGAGGTGATCGCCGATCCGCGACGAATAGTGCACGGCCTCGCCGGTCCGCGTCACGACCGCGTGGGGCGGCGTGAACTCGGACAGCATCTGCGTCTCGACCGCGTGCCGCAGGGCCGCGTGCGTCGTCACGTTCCGCCGCTGCGCCTGGCCCACACTCCCAAAGATCGGCGGTTCCGCCCCGGATATCGGCCGCAACCGGACGGGCGGGATCGCGTCGCGAGCCTGGAAAATGCGGTGCTGCTTGTCGATCGTCTCGAACAGGTCCTCGAACCGCGTCACGTTCTCGGACATGCCGATGAACAGGTAGCCGCGTGGACGCAGGGCGTAGTGCAGCACCGGCAACAACTGCTGCTGGGCCTCGATGCCGAGGTAGATCATCAGGTTGCGGCAGGAGACGAGATCGAGGCGTGAGAACGGCGGGTCCCGCAGCACGCTGTGAGGGGCGAAGGTGCACAGGTCGCGTACGGCCTTCGCGACGACCGCGCTGTCGCCTTCGACGACGAAGTGCTGCGCGATCCGCTCGGAAGAGACGGCGGACAGGTAGGCGCTCGGGTAGCGGCCAGTCCGCGCGACTGTGAGCGCGCGCTCGTCGATGTCGGTGGCGAAGATCTGCACGGGCGGCGGATCCGCCAGGGTGAGCATGTGCTCGCGCAGGAGGATGGCCAGGGAGTAGACCTCCTCGCCGGTCGAGCAGGCCGGCACCCAGATCCGTACGACATCGGTCGCCGCGCGTGCGTCGAGCAATTTGGGGATGACCTGGGTGGTCAGGGCCTCGAAGGCCGCGGTGTCGCGGAAGAAGTTCGTCACGCCGATCAGCAGGTCCCGGAACAGCACCCCGACCTCAGCCGGGTCGGCACGCAGAAGCTTGAGGTAGCCGTCCGGCCCGGCCGCGCCGACGACGCTGATGCGCCGTTGCAGGCGCCGCACGAAGGTGCTGGGCTTGTACCCCGAGAAGTCGTGGCCGACCTGCCGGCGGAGGATGGTGAAGATCTCGGTGAGGAACTCGGCGTCGTGCTCCCGCGGGACCGCGTCGACCTGCGCGTCCGGCGCTGCGGCGACGTGCGCAGCGACATGCGCTGCGATCCGGTCGCCCATATGCTCGGCCATCTCGCCGAAATCGACGAAGCCGGTCCGCAGCGAGCTGAGCGGCATGTCGGCGGTCTCGGGGCCGTAGCCATCCGCGGTCTGGGCCAGGGTCAGGCCTCCGTGCTCCTTGATCGCCTTGACGCCGATGGCGCCGTCGCCGTCGCCGCCGGACAGGATCACGCCGACCGCGCGCTCGCCCTGGTCGAGGGCCAGGGCGGTTAGGAAAATGTCGATCGGCTTGGTCTCGCGGGCCGCCCCGAGCGGTGTCAACGTCAGCCGGCCGTTCGCGATGCCCATGACGCAACCGGGCGGCATGACGTAGACGGTGCCCGGCTCGACCGGCACACCGTCGGCGGCGGCCTCGACCTTGAGCGGCGTGAGCCGCGCCAGCACGTCCGGGAGCAGGCTCTTGTGCTCCCGGCCGAGATGCGTGACGACGACGAAGGCGGCCCTGAGCGTCTCCGGCACTCCGCGGAAGAAGCCCCGCATCGCCTCGATGCCGCCCGCGGATGCGCCGATGCCGACGATCGGAAAGTGGTCCTGATCTATCACCGCGTTCTGAACCTTCGGATCGAGGCCGCGCCGTTCGTTGGGTCCCGGCATCATGCGTTCTCGCCCAACGTCGAGGATGGCCGCGCGGATCAACTTTGGTGCGTGGCTTCCTGCACGACGTAGGCGAGGCAGCGTGCCCGGGCCTCGGGGCTCTTCAGCCGCACGAACAACCGCAGCAGCGCTACCGCTTCGGCGAGATGATTCGCGCCCTCATCGACAGTTTCGATTGCCGGCATATCGGCAGGATCGGGCGTCAGAAAGGTCGCGACCGGGACGCCCAGGGTCTGGGCGATGCGGAATAGAGAGCCGCGGGCGTCGTCTTGCGGATCGTCACCGTTCATCATGACCTTTCCGCCGATCCCTGCGTCGCGTCGATCAATGCACAGCGATCCCGGCCGACCGCGGTCCAATCACGCCAGCGACGCGACGCCCGACATGATTGAGCACACGCCCGAGAAGCAGGCGGGTCTGGGTGTCGGTATCGTCTTCCGCGGCCTCGTAGGCATCGATCAGGCTTGTTACCAACCGTTTCGAGGGGCCTGGGTGGTCGCTCTCATTGGGTGCCTGCGGTCGAGCGGTGTCTTGTTCGCGGGCGCGCCGCACGAGATCGCGGGAAGCCTGGAGCGTCCGCCGCGTCTCCTCGGCTGCCGCACGCAGCTCACGGGCAACCTCAAGGTACCGATCTGCGTGAGGGCGGTCGGTCATGGGCGCTCCGAGTTGCACTGCATGCCCGCGCGTGGACGACTTCAGCGCGGAGCCTGGTATCGTGCACTCAATTTCTGGGTGCATCAATCCGAAGATCGAGTTCGATCGCAATAAGAGGGATCAATCGTCAGCATCCATCATAAGTTGGTTCTTCCAGCTCTTCGGTTGAGGCGAAGGGATGCGAGGATACGCGTCAAATTTCCAGGTCACCTCTTCGCCGACCACCGCAAAGCGGACCGTTCCAGGGTTTGCTTTGGGTCGAGGACGGGTGGGACGGCGATGTCTGATACATCGCCAAACCGCCCGAAAACGGACCGGCAGAAATCCACCCCAAACCGTCGTGAAGACGGACGGCACGCATCCGATGCGTGCGCCACCGGCAGCTCCCTCCACCTGCGTCGTGTAGCGCGGTGTCCGTATCCCGAACGTTGTGCTCAGCGCCGGCTTTCTAGGTCCGCCCGCGCCGGCACCATTCTGCCGCGGCCCCAGCGCGCGTTGTAGGCGTCCAGAGCCGCCATCATCGGACCGTGTCCGGTCCAGCGCGCCGACGCACGCGGAGAGTGCGACAGTGGCGCGAGATCGCGGTCGTAGATGCCGGCGCCCTCCATGGACGAGCCCCTGATCCGCCACAGGAAGGTGGCGGGCGGGTTCGGCACGAGCCAGCGCGGCAGTTCCAGCGCGCCTTCCAGGAAGTCGTCGGCCGGCGACGGGAAGCCGGCGCACAGCGCCTGCCCGATCAGGGGCACGCGGACGGCGTCGGGACTCTCAAACAGCAGCGCGTCGATCGGGTGGACCGGCACGGGGCTCAGGCCGTCCCGGCGCGGCATCGTGCGTATCCGCGGGAGATCAGCCGACCCTGGGCGAGCACGCGCGCTTCGGCGTCTCGCAGGTCGGTGAGCCCATCCTCCACCGCCCGAACGAGGGCGGCCCAGGCATCGCCGGAGGCGGCCCGGTGATAGGCCAGGGCGATCACCTCGGCCTCGGACAGACGGATCTCCACAGGCGGTTCGTGCCGTTGGGCATGCATCCGGATCACAACCTCGACTAGAACATATCGGGAACAAAGCCCGATGGTGCGGCGTGGTTCAATGGCCGTGTCGGATCCCGCGGAGATCGCAGTGGGCACGTGTGGAGAGGTCGGGAAAACGCCAATGCCGCGGAGGCTTTATCGCTTCCACTGCCTGGGAGGCGGTGATGCCGTGTTCGACCTGCAGGGGCGGTGGCTGTCGAGCATCCGCGAGATCCGGCAGCACGCGGACCGGGTGGCGCTGGGCCTGATGGAGGGGGTCGGCTGTCAGGACTGGACCGTGTGGTCGGTGGACGTGCGCGATGCCGCAGGCCGGCCCGTGCTGTTCCGCGCGTTCACTGCGGTACGGGTCGGCGGCACGTCGGCGTAAGGGCGGGATCGGCACCATGGCGATGACGACCAGCTTCGTGGTGCAGCCGTTCGAGATCCACCGCAAGCGCCTGCGCCCGGCCCGCCAGGAGCCGGCGCAGACGGAGAGCGGCGCGCTGAAGAAGGCCGAGACCCTGGCCAAGCGGATGCCAGGTGCGGCGGCGCTGAAGGTTGTGGCCGACGACGAGACCGGCGAGCTGGAGGGCGTCACGATCCTCGGGCAGTGGGGCGAGGTGCCGGACGACTTCGCCGAGAGCTTGCAGGGCTGATCGTCTGGTTGCGGGCATTTTGGGGGCTCGGGCCTGTCGCGGAGCGAACACGGCTCGGCCCCTGCGCGGCGCGGTGGTTCGTGACGCTGCCCGGATGCGATCTGCTCGCCGAGATCGGGACGGATGAGCCACCTGAGACTTAAAAGTCACGCGCCGCGTGCTCTCCGATTTGGACGGGCAATTTCGCGCTTGCGAAAGCATGTCTGTGTGAGTGTATAGCCGTTCTATCAGTCGCAACCAAAATTGGTGCGATGTTGGATATTGGGCAAAACTTATGTTCGAATTTAGGGGCTACAATATCCCGGTAGATCTATTGAACATGACAGGAGGCGGAACCGACAGCTTCGAGGCTATTTCCGACGGTCATATATATCTCCTGAGGGAATTGTTGCGTCTTGACAGCAAACACAATATCTTGGAGATCGGTTGCGGCATTGGTCGTGATGCCATTCCATTGACGAAGATCCTGAGTGATCAAAGCAAATATCTTGGCATTGACATCATCGAAAGATCAATAAACTGGTGTAACGAAAATATTTCTGCAAAGTATTAAAATTTCAAATTTGTGCATTTCGATATCAAGGACCAGCTGCACAACCCTCTTGGAACACGGACCCTGGATGAGTTCGAAATTCCCTGTGCGTCGGACTCTGTTGACCGAATAATATTGTGGTCTGTATTCACGCACATGGCAGAACATGATATCTCATTGTACCTCAAGGAATTTCGGCGCGTATTGAAGCCAGGTGGGATGGTCTTTGCAACCTTTTTCATCATTAACGATGAAATCGCCAAATCGGCGCGCGCAACGAACCGGACAATTTTCGATCTGCGCTTCGAGCATCTTTACGCCGACGGTTGCTTCATCAATGATCCCGTTCATCCAATGGGCGCCGTTGCTTACACCGTGCCGAAGGTCAGGCAGATTATCGAGGCGAGCGAACTCAAATTTCGATACCCGATCCTGTTCGGATCATGGTCTGGGCTGTTCCCATCGTCAGCGACCGACGCGGGCCAAGACGCTCTCGTGCTCTACAAGGCCTAGGGTTGCGGCTGAGGGACCGTCACAGTGAAAGCGCCACGCGGCGGCTGCCGGTAGAGCTGAATCGAAGATGGGTCCCTCGGCCGAAGCCGCTGCGATCGAACGGGCGCGATTCAGGGGCCGTTCCCCCTACGGAGCACCCGCTCGCCCGGCCTCGATAGGCTCCCTGGATGGGGAGCGCTTGATCTCGCCGACGTGTTGGCCGAACTGATACGCAAGGCGGCTCGGGTTCAGGACGTCCGCGGCGGTCACCGGGCCATACCGATGCCGGCCACAGGATGGTTCCGCACCGGAAATCGGGGCGCGATACAACCCAGCGCGGCGGCGACGGCGAAGCTGAAGATTGGTCCGGGAAGAGCCGGGCAGAGCGTCGCATGCGGTGAGCTCATTGCCTCACAGGCGGCGCGTAGGGCGATAATCGCGACGTGGTTCATCGCTGAGCCTGAGCGACCGCCCCATATTGACGTCGGCGTAGACCGCGCGGAAATCAGATATCGGATGCGGCGTCGGCTCCAGTCCGCGCTCCCTTTATTGACCGGCGGAGTGAAGGCCTGTATTTGCGGAGCGCAACGGGGCGGAGTCATTGAGCCCGAGCACGGTCGAGGGGGTGGAACGTGCGTGTCAGCGATCTTACCGGACT
>NZ_BACT01000404.1:0-4827 GCF_000333255.1 Methylobacterium sp. B1
TGAGCGCGTGGTCTACGGCCAGCCGAACGCCATCGAGGCCCTGACCTCGGCGATCAAGCTGGCCCGGGCCGGGCTGCGCGACCCGGACAAGCCGATCGGCTCGTACCTGTTCGCGGGACCGACCGGCGTCGGCAAGACCGAGGCCGCCAAGCAGCTTGCCGCGTCGCTGGGCGTCGAGATGCTGCGCTTCGACATGTCGGAATACATGGAGCGCCACACGGTGAGCCGCCTGATCGGCGCGCCCCCCGGCTACGTGGGCTTCGACCAGGGCGGCCTGCTCACCGACGGGATCGACCAGCACCCGCACTGCGTGCTCCTCCTCGACGAGATCGAGAAGGCCCACCCGGACCTGTTCAACATCCTGTTGCAGGTCATGGACCACGGGAAGCTCACCGACCACAACGGCAAGCAGGTCGATTTCCGCAACGTCATCATCATCATGACGTCGAATGCGGGTGCCTCGGATCTGGCGAAGGCGGCCTACGGCTTCACCCAGTCGAAGCGTTCCGGCGACGACGTGGAGGCGATCAACCGGCTGTTCGCGCCGGAATTCCGCAACCGCCTCGACGCGATCATCTCGTTCGGCCACCTGCCGAAGGAGGTGGTGGCCAAGGTGGTCGACAAGTTCGTCCTCCAGCTCGAGGCGCAGCTCGCCGACCGCAACGTCACGATCGAGCTCTCGGACGAGGCCCGCGACTGGCTGGTGGAGCATGGCTACGACGACGCGATGGGCGCCCGCCCGATGGCCCGGCTGATCCAGTCGACCATCAAGACGCCCCTCGCCGACGAGGTTCTGTTCGGCAGGCTGAAGGATGGCGGTGCGGTCCGCGTGGTCGTGCGCAAGCCGGAGGATGTCGAGGCCAAGTCGGGCGCCAAGGACAGCCTGGGCTTCGATTTCCCGGCCGGCCCCGTCACGCCCAAGCCCGAGAAGGACGTGACCAACGCCGCCAAGCGCCACAAGCGGGCCAAGCCCCGCGCCGCGGCGCGCAAGAAGACGCCGAAGGACAACAAGGGCGGCGGCGGCAGCTCGGGCGGCGGCGTCCGGACCGTGCCGAAGGTGCCACTCGTGCGCGCCTAATGGTGTGCATGCCGGCTGGCGGCCTTCCGGACTAGGGGCCGCCGGTCTATGACCGCCGCGACGCGAAAGCGCCGCGGCGAGGAGGCGCCCGATGACAGACAACCTGCACGAGGGACCCCTGTCCCCCGTCGCGCAGCCGGCGCCCCCCAAGAAGCTGACCCGGCGCGAGGAGCGGCGGCGGCGTCGTCAGCGGCGTCGGCGCGGCGAGGAGGTGCTTGCCTGGGTGCTCGTGCCGCTGATCTGCGTAGGCATCTACCTGGGCATCAGCGCCGGTTTCGACTTCTTCGGCACATCGCCCGGCCAGGTCTGGGACCAGCTGATGCAGGTCAAGGCCATGATGGAGAAGCGCTCGGGCAGCCCGGGCGCGCGCGGCTAGCGCACCGCTTTCGGTCCGCGCGCCGTGGACTGGAGCCTGGATGACTCCGAGCGGGTGCGCCATGAGACCGACCCGACGCACAGTCCTCACCTCCGCCCTCGTAGCGGCCCCGGCACTGCGCGCCTGGGCCCGCACCGGCCCGGTGGTCATCGTCGGTGCCGGGGCGGCGGGGCTGGCGGCGGCATCGGCGCTGCGGAGCGCCGGACGTAGCTTCATCCTGGTCGAGGCACGGGACCGGATCGGCGGGCGCGCCTTCACCGACACGGCGCTCGGTGCGGCGTATCCGTTCGATGCCGGCGCCGAGTATATCCACTGGGCCGAGCGCAATCCCTGGGCGCCCATCGCCCGGGCCGCCAAGGCCCGCTTCGCCGGCGAGGAAGGCTGGGCGCGCAAGCTCGTGATCGACGGTCGCCCCGCCACCGAAGCCGAGATGGCGAACCGGCGTGCCGGCTTCTCGGGGCTCGACGCGCTCCTCGTTCCGAAGGCGACCGACATCTCGTTGGCGGAAGCGGCCGGAATCGGCGGCCCGATGGCCGTGCAGGCCGCCGCCGGTCTCAGCCGGCTCTCGCTCGGCGAGGATCCCGAGCGCGTCTCGGCCGTGGATTACGACCGGCTCTGGTCCGGCACAGACCTCTGGGTCGACGGCTACGGCGCCCTGGTGGCGCACCATTTCGCCGACCTGCCGGTGCGGCTCGGCTGCCCGGTTCACGCGATCGACTGGTCCGGACAGGACGTCCGCATCGAGACGGGGTGTGGCACCCTCACCGCAGCCGCGGTGATCGTGACGGTGCCTGTGGGCGTGCTGAAGGCCGGTCGCGTGGCCTTCACCCCAGCCCTGCCGGCCAGCACGCAGGCGGCTCTCGATGGATTGCGCATGGGCGCCTACACAAAGATCGGCTTGCGCCTCGACCCGGCGAAGCTCGATCCGGCGACCGTGGGTGATGCGGTGTCGCTGGCAAAGGGCGGACCGACGATCTACTTCGAGATGAAGCCGTTCGGCCGGTCCCTGACGGTGGCCAATCTCGGGGGCGATCTCGCCCGCGACCTGTGCCGCGCTGGCGAGGCGGCGGCCGTGGCGCTGGCCACAGAGCGCTTGGTCGCGATCCTCGGCGCGGACGCCCGGGACGCGGTCGTGGCGGGGCGGCTCGCCGGCTGGTGGACGGATCCGTACGCCCTCGGATCGTACGCGATCGTCGCCCCCGGCCACGCGGAGGCCCGGGACCGCCTGCGTGACCCGGTGGGGGGACGCGTGTTCTTCGCCGGAGAGGCGCTGGCCGGCGGCGGGGCCATGACGGTGGGCGGGGCCACGCTGGACGGCGCGCGCGCCGCCCGCGACGTTCTGAAGGCGCTGTCGACCTGAGAGGGCGCGCGCGCCGTCTCTGCCCTGGAGGCCGGACGGGACCGCCCGGCCTCAGCCCGTCGCGGCGCGGCTCGAAAGCGGCACGACCGGTGCCGCGCGTGAGGACCGTCGCCGGATCGCCGCCACAGCGAGGGGTTCGGCGCGCCCCCGCAGGGCATGGGCACCGAGATCGTCCGCAATCAGGTCGTCGGGCAGTTCTCCGATCCGGTCGAGGAGATCGGCGGAAACCAGCACGTGCACCCCGAGGGTCTTCGACAGGGCCTCGAGCCGCGCGGTCGTGTTCACGACGTCGCCGAAATACGCGATCTTGTGCCGCTCCAGCCCGATCTCGGCGGTGACCACCGGGCCGCAATGCAGGGCGGCGCGGAATTGCGGGACTTGGCCGAAGCGGCTGCGCCAGCTTGCGGCCTCCGCGGCCAGACGCGCCTCGAAGTCGAAGACGCAGCGCAGGCAGGCCGCATCGCGCAACCCCCGGTCCAGCGGCCAGGTCACCAGCGCCAGATCGCCGATGTAATCGTCGATGGAGCCGCGGGCGCGCGACACCGGCAGCGCCAGGGCGTTGAACACTTGGCCGAGATAGGCCTGGGCCTCCCGGTCGCCGTAGCGATCGGCGAAGTGCGTCGAGCCCGTCACGTCGAGGAACAGGAAGATGCGCTCCTCGCTGATCGGCCGGTGATAGCGCCCGATCAGCAGGTTGGCGAACACGCCGGGACCGATCAGGTCGCGGACGCGGAACACGAACACCACGAGGGCCGAGATGCCGAGCGCGTAGAGGAGGCCCGTATCGGTCATCAGCATCGCGTTCCGCGCGCTGTACATGAAGCGGAACAGCTTGTTCAGAACGGTGCTGGCGACCGCATTCCCGATCACGATCAGCCCGATATAGAGGGCCACCGTGGCGATCAGGAACAGCGGCGTCGCGAGGGCGCGGATGCGGTCGCGCAGGCGCGGGGCCAGCAGCCTGCGCTCGTAGAGCAGGATCGGCGTGCCGATGATCGCGCCGCGGATCGCCGCGCCGGTCAGGGGACCGACGTCGAAGAGCGTCCCGTAGAGCAGTCCCGCGAGCGCCCCCAATCCAGGCGCCACCAGAAGGAACCAGGGCGGCCCGATACGCATGGGGCGGCCCCGGCCTTGTCCTCAGTCCAGCCGGAGGGCGTGGACCGAGAAGAGCTGGTCCTGATCCGTCCAGACCTTCAGCCATGTCCAGCCGGCCCGCTCGGTGAGGGCGCGGAACGTGGCCACTGTGTACTTGTAGCTGCTTTCCGTGTGGATCGTCTCGCCTGCCGCAAAGGCGAAGGTGTCGCTGCCGACCCGCACGGCCTGCGCGTCACGGGCCACGAGGTGCATCTCGATCCGCGAGGCGTTGGGGTTGAACACCGCCCGGTGGCTGAACGCGTCCGGCTCGAAGCGGCCCGCGAGTTCCCGGTTGATCCGCGTCAGGAGGTTGAGGTTGAAGGCCGCCGTGACGCCCTGGGCGTCGTCGTAGGCATTCTCCAGAACCGCGGCATCCTTCACGAGGTCGACGCCGACGATCATGTGGGCGCCCGGGCCGAGGATCCGTCCGAAGCGGTGCAGCAAACCCTCGGCCTCGTGCGGATCGAAATTGCCGATGGTCGAGCCCGGGAAGAAGCCGGCCCGCGGGAGGCCGTCGAGACTGTCCGGCAGGTTGAAGTCCTGGGTGAAGTCAGCGACCACCGGTTCGACCCGCAGATGCGGAAAGTCGTCCCGGAGCCCCTCGGCCTGCGCCCGCAGGAACTCGCCCGAGACGTCCACGGGCACATAGGCCGCGAGCGTGTCGAGATGGCCGAGCAGGCGACGGAGCTTGACGGTCGAGCCGCTGCCGAACTCGACCAGCGCCGCATGCGCGGGCAGCAGCGTCGCCATCTCCGGGCCGCTGGCCTCCAGGATGCCGATCTCCGTACGGGTCGGATAATATTCCGGAAGCTGGGTGATCTCTTCGAACAGAGCGGATCCGGCCGCGTCGTAGAAATATTCGGCGAGAGCGCCTCTGGG
>NZ_BACT01000403.1:0-1593 GCF_000333255.1 Methylobacterium sp. B1
AGCCCCGACGGATGCGGCCTCGGCCGTCAACAGGGCGCTGCCCTGCACCCGCGAAAGGTTCCGGACCTTTCGAAACCGGGACTTGGTGTGCGCAAGCCGACACGGCATCAGGCCGAAGCCTTCCACTCGGCGAAGCGGCCATCTTCGGCGGCGAGGCGCTTCAGGAGCGGCGCCGGTTCCTGGCTGTCGTCGCCGGTCTCGGCCGCGAAGCGCGACAGCGCCTCGGCGACCGTCCGCAGCCCGACCGTATCGGCCCAGTGCATCGGGCCGCCGCGCCAGGCCGGCCAGTTGTAGCCGTTGATCCAGATCGTATCGATGTCGCTCGGCCGGGCCGCGATACCCTCCTCCAGGATCCGCGCGCCCTCGTTGACCATCGGGTACATCAGCCGCGCCACGATCGCGTCCGGCGTGAAGCTGCGGCGCGCGATGCCGTGCTCGGCGGCGACGCGGGCGATCAGGGCCTCCACGTCCGGGTCGCGGGTGCCGGTGCGGGCGCCGTCCGGGTAGAGGTAGAAGCCGCGGCCGGTCTTCTGGCCGTAGCGGCCCTGCTCGGCCAGCGAATCGGCGACCGGCGCCCGGCCGCCGAAATCCTTGCGCGAGCGCCAGCCGATATCGAGCCCCGCGAGATCGCTCATGGCGAAGGGGCCCATCCGGAAGCCGAAACCGGTCACCGCCGCGTCGACCTCGTGCGGCAGCGCCCCCTCGAGCAGCAGGCGCTCGCCGGCGCGGCTGCGGCGCTCCAGCATGCGGTTTCCGACGAAGCCGAAGCAGACCCCCACCGTCACCGGCAGCTTGTTGAGGCGCTTGCCGAGATCCAGGGCGGTGGCGAGCACGTCCGGCGCGGTCTTCTCGGCCCGGACTACCTCCACGAGGCGCATGACGTTGGCGGGGCTGAAGAAGTGCAGGCCGAGCACGTCCTGCGGCCGGCTCGTCACCGCCGCGATGGCGTTCACGTCGAGGTAGGAGGTGTTGGTGGCCAGGATCGCGCCAGGTTTGGCGATGGCGTCGAACTTGGAAAAAATCTCCCGCTTGACGCCCATGTCCTCGAAGGCTGCTTCGATGACGATGTCGGCCTCCGCGGCGTTCTCCAGGCCGATCGCCCCCGTGATCCGGCCGACCCGCTCGTCGCGCTGCGCCTCGGTGATCGAGCCGCGCTTGGCCGAGCCGGCATAGAGGCCCCTCACCCGGTCGAGACCGCGCTCCAGGGCACCGGCCTCCGTTTCGATCACCGTCACGGGGATGCCGGCATTGGCGAAGCACATGGCGATCCCGCCGCCCATCGTGCCGGCGCCGATCACCGCCGCCGTCCGGACGGGGCGGCGGGGCGTGTCCTTCGGCAGGCCGGGGACGCGGGCCGCCTCGCGCTCGGCGAAGAAGGCGTAGCGCAGGGCCTTCGAGCGCGGATCCTCCACCAGGGTGCGGAACTCGGCCCGCTCCACCGCGACGGCGGCGTCGAAATCCTGCTCCAGGCCGGCGCGCACGGCCCGCACCAGGGCGTGGACGTTGGTGGCGTCGGGATCCCGCTTCACCGCCTCGGCGGCCAAGCTCTCGAACCGCTCCCGGGCCTCCGGCGTGAGCTTCTCCGACCGGTCG
>NZ_BACT01000402.1:0-83 GCF_000333255.1 Methylobacterium sp. B1
ATCCCTGAGCTGGTCGCGCACTGCCGCCTGTTCGGCCGCCCCAAGGACATCGTCCGTGCGGCAATCCTGCAACGGTTGGGAAA
>NZ_BACT01000401.1:0-4793 GCF_000333255.1 Methylobacterium sp. B1
CGTCCGTCTTGCCGAGTTCGAGGAGGACGATCTCGGGAGGGACGCCCATCCGCACCGGGATGCGGCTCATCCCGAACCCGCCCGAGACGATCATGTGGCGGCCGTCCTGGATGACATGGCCGTAGGAATAGTCGTGTCCCTGCACCTTGCGGATCGCGGGGGCGTGGCCGAACAGGCGAATCTGGCCGCCATGGGTGTGCCCGGCGAGGGTCAGGGAGACGCGGTCGGGCACGGCGACGAAGATGTCGGGCTCGTGCGCCATCAGGATCACGGGTGCCGAATCGGTGATCGGATCGAGCGTTCGCGGCAGGTCGGCCAAGCTGAACGTGTTCCACGCGTCGAAGAAGGGCTGTTGGTCGCCGAGACCGGCGAGCCAGAACGGCCGGCCGTCCTTCACCAGGCGCACCGCACGATTCTCGAGAACCGGGATACCCTGTGCCTCCAGCAGGCGCCTGACCGCGGGCACGCCGCGACCGTTCCTCTGGACCGTATGGTCGTCCCACCAATCGTGATTGCCGAGGATCGCGTGCGTGCCGAGGGGCGCCTTGAGCTCGGTCATCATCCGGGCGAACTGATCGAGCGGCAGCTTGCGCCACGCGATCCGCCCGGCCGGATAATCGCCGAGCAGAAGCACCAGATCCGGTTCGAGCGCGTTGGTCGCTTCGACGATCTGCGCCACCCGGTCGAACGGCATGAACGGCTCGCAGATGTGGAAATCCGCCAGGACCGCCACCCGTAGTTGCAGCGACGGATCCCACCGCGGCAGGGTCGGCGCATAGGATGTCACCACCAGCCGATGCAGCGGCTCGATGTCGAGGGCATAGACGCCGGTGGCGGCGGTGATGCCCGCGCCTGCAGCGAGCCCCGTCAGGACTTGCCGTCGGCTCGGCATGATCAGCATCGCGACAACACCCGTTGGCTCCGAACTACGCCGGTGTCCCGCTAGGAGCGCAGTCCGGCGAAAGCGGGGCAAGACTGGATTTCACGATCGCGCTTTGCCGCTTCGAAACCGCGAGACGGACCATGGCCTGCCGCCCCGCTCGGTTTATAAGGCAGTGTCTCGTCCAGCGAAGTGATCCGGAACCAGATGTTGAACCGCCCCCTGCGCATCGGCACCCGCGGCTCTCCGATGGCGCTCGCGCAGACCGGCATGGTGCGGGACCAAATCGTCGCCGCCAATCCGGGCCTGGAGACCGAGTTGGTGGTCGTGACCACCGTGGCCGACAAGATCCTGGACCGGCCGCTCTCCGAGATCGGCGGCAAAGGGTTGTTCACCAAGGAACTCGAGCAGGCGCTGTTCGCCGGCGAAGTCGATGTCGCCGTGCACTCGATGAAGGACGTGGAGACCTGGCTTCCCGACGGGCTCACCATCGCCTGCATCCTCGAACGTGACGATCCGCGGGACGCATTCCTGTCGCCGCACGCGGACGGTCTGGCGGGGCTGCCGGCGGGCGCGCGGATCGGGACCTCGTCGCTGCGCCGCGGCGCGCAGGTTCTGATGCGGCGGCCCGATCTCCGGGTCGTGCCGCTGCGGGGCAACGCCAACACCCGGATGCGCAAGCTCGAGGCCGGGGAATGCGACGCGACGCTGCTCGCCCTGGCGGGCCTCCAGCGCCTCGGGCTGGAAGACATGGCCCGCAGCGTCCTGTCGGTCGAGGAGATGCTGCCGGCGGTGGCACAGGGGGCACTGGGCATCGAGTGCCGTACGGACGACGCGGTCATCCGCGACCTCCTGGCGCCCATCGCCTGCGCCCGGACCACCATCGCCGTGTCGGCCGAGCGGTCGCTGCTCGCGGAACTCGATGGATCCTGCCGGACGCCGATCGCCGCCCTGGCGCAGATCGACGGGGATGTCCTGCGGATCGACGGCTTGCTGTTCCTGCCCGACGGCAGCCGCCACTGGTCCGCGTCCCGACAGGGGCCCGTGGCGGATGCGGAGCGGATCGGCCAGGAGGCGGGAGCCGCCCTCAAGGCGGCTGCCGGCGACACCTATACCCGTCACCTGCAGTAGAAGACGGGCCGCAGGACCCACGCTCCCGATCGCCTTCACGCAGGCCGGTGCGGATGGCGACCGGCCGCCGCCCTGTGGCGGGGAGCGTGACGTGCTGGAGGGCGAATTTGGGGCCTGACGTCGCCCGTCGCTGACAGAGCCCGGATCCGCCGAGGGGCGCTTTCAGCGCCTGGCCAGTCGGCCGGGACCTGTGCGGTGCAGATCGCCTCAGTCCGGCTTGCGATCGCGATCACGCCGGATGCTGCGGCGGACCACGATGAGCTGCCAAATCCCCACCCCAAAAGCCAGGGCGAAGACGAGGCCGATATCGAAAGCCGCGAATAGCCCGTCGCTCACCGATGTCCTCCAGGCCGCAGGTCAGGACGGCGCCGAGCGGCCGAACGTCTCGCGCTCACGCATCCGCTCGATCAGATCGAGGACGTGCACGACCCGGCCGCCGACATCCCACCACGGCCGCAGCGCCGGGCGCCGACGCGTCGGCACGAGCGGTTCGCGCGCGACAGCCTCGATCAGGAAGGCGGCTTCCGGCAGTGAAGGCCCGCCGAGGCTGGCCGCGACTGCGGGCGTGCGGGCTGCGCGGGCGATCAGAACCAGCTTCCGTGCCGTTCCGACCCGGGCGCGGTGCTGGACCGAATCGTAGTCGTGCGCCGCCACCACGCGGCCGATCTCGGAATAGATCAATCCGGCCGCCCGGATCGACGACCGGCAGCCGCGCGGCAGCGCTGCGATTCCGGCCTCCGCGCGGGCATAGAGGACGTCCGCTTCGGCGAGGAGGCGGGCCACCACCTTGGCCAGCGCCGGGCTCGGCCGCGGATCTGCGAGGAATGCCTCCGGATCGAGCCCGGCCGCATCCATCCAGTCCAGCGGCAAGTAGAGACGGCCCATCCGGGCATCCTCGCCGACGTCGCGGGCGATGTTGGTGAATTGCATCGCGGCGCCGAGGTCGCAGGCGCGGGCCAGGGCGTCCGGTTCGCGGGTGCCCATGATCAGCGCCATCATGGCGCCGACGGAGCCGGCGACACGGGCGGCGTAGGCATGGAGCGCCCCCAGATCGGCGTAGCGCCGGCCTTCGGCGTCCCAGGCAAAGCCTTCGATCAGGGCACGCGGCAGGGCCTCCGGGATCGCGTACGTGGCGACGATCTCCGAGAAGGCCCGGTCGGCGGGAGCGTCGGCGGGTCGCCCGGCATAGGCACGGCCGATGCGTGCCTCGAGGCGGGCCACGGCGTCGCGTCGTCCGGCCGGATCGGCCGCGTCGTCGACGAGGTCGTCCGAGAGTCGGCAGAAGGCGTAGAGGCCGTAGGCCGCCTCGCGGACTTCGGCCGGCAGCAATTGGCCGGCGGCGAAGAAGCTCTTCGAACCGGCCCGGATCGCGACCCGGCAGGCGGTGCGGTCGGCCGCGGCGGCGAATTCAGGCGGTAACGCGGGCATCGGGGACCACGCTGTCGAGAATACGGGCAGAGGAGAGCACGCCGGGCAGGCCCGCACCCGGGTGTGTGCCGGCGCCGACCAGGTAAAGGTTGCGGACGGTGTTCGACCGATTGTGCGGCCGGAACCACGCCGATTGGGTCAGCACCGGCTCCAGACCGAAGCCCGAGCCCCGGTAGCTCAGGAAATCGTCCTGAAAATCCAGAGGGGTCGTCACCTTGGACGTGACGATGGACTCCGACAGGCCGGGCATCACACTCGCCTCCAGCATGGCGGCGATCCGGCGCCGATACGGTTCGGCAAGCGCCTGCCAATCCTGGCCACCCGCGAGATTCGGCACCGGGGCCAGGACGTAGAAGGCGTCGCATCCCGGGGGGGCGAGGCTCGGGTCGGTGGCGGTCGGCCGGTGCAGGTAGAGGCTCGCGTCCTCGGCCAAGACCTTCCGGTCGAAGATGTCGGCCAGCAGTTCGCGGTACCGCGGTCCGAGCAGGATCGTATGATGATCTACCCCCGGATACTGCCGATTGGTGCCGAAATACCAGACGAAGAGCCCCATCGACGAGCGGGCCCGCCGAAACCGGGTGCGGCTCCAGCGCTGCGCTTCCGGCAGAAGACTCGCATGCGTCACGGCCGAGTCGGCGTTGGAGACCACGAGGTCGGCGCCGATCACCTCGCCGCTGGTCAGTACGACACCCGTGGCAGCGCCCTCCTCCACCTGGATGCGCGCGACGTCGACGCCGAGGCGGAGGCGGCCGCCCTGTGTCCGGATCAGACGCACCAAGCCATCGACCAGCTGCCCGGTCCCGCCCATGGCGAAGTGGACGCCCCAACGCCGCTCGAGATCGGCGATCAGGCAATAGATGGCGCTGGCTCGGAACGGGTTGCCGCCGATCAGCAGCGGGTGAAAGCTGAACACCGTGCGCAGCCGCTCGTCGCGGATGAACCGCGCCACCACCTCGTAAACGGAACGGTGTCCGGACAGGCGCAACAGGTCGGGTGCGATCTTGAGCATCGATCCGACACTGCCGAAAGGCACATGACCGAGCTGCTCGAAGCCGATCCGGCAAACGGCACGGCTGTGAGCCATGAAGCGCTCGTAGCCCGCGACGTCGTCCGGTGCGAAGCGCGCGACCTCGGCGCGCATGCGATCCACGTCGCCGCTATAGGCGAAGGATGTCCCGTCGGCGAAGCGGATCCGGTAGAACGGATCCATCGGCACCAGCGTCACATCGTCCGCGAGCTGGCGGCCGGCGAGCTGCCAGAGTTCCTCGAAAAGCTGCGGGGCTGTGACGATCGTCGGACCGGCATCGAAGGTGAAGCCGTCCTGCCGATGGACCCGGGCACGGCCCCCGGCCTG
>NZ_BACT01000400.1:0-1671 GCF_000333255.1 Methylobacterium sp. B1
CAAGACAGGGCACGATCGAGCCGCGAACGACCGGCGCGATCACCCGCACCGTCACCACGACCCGCACCCCGCCGACGGCTTCGAGGTAATCCCCCGTGTCCGATGACGCCGCCCAGACCCTAGAGCCGACGGTCGAGCCCGCCGTGTCGGACCACGAGGCCGCGCTTCTCGAGGCTGCCGCGCTGGCGCATGCCGCGGGCGCGCCGCGCCCTGTCGAGGAGGAGGCGCGCGAGCCGGTGCCGCCGTCGGAGCGCGCAAAGCTGCTCCTGCGGAGCATGTTCCGGCTGGCCATCGAGCGCTCGCACATGCGCGTCGCCCTGGTCGGCCTGGTCTTCGTGGGCGTGTTCGGGACGATCTCCGCCAAGCTCCTGATGATGGCGATCTTCGGGGATCCGCCCAGCCAGGAGCACCGGGTCGCGGCCGCATCCTCGACCGCCTTCCGGCCCGACATCATCGACCGGAACGGCGAGATCCTGGCCACCGACATCCGCACGGTCTCGGTCTTCGCCGAACCCGGGAACATCTACGACAAGGACGAGGCGGTGGAACTCCTCACCGCGGTCCTGCCGGAACTCAACGCCTCCGAGCTGCGCGCCAAGCTCACCCAGCGCAAGGACAAGAAGGGCGCCGGCTTCGTCTGGGTGAAGCGCGAGCTGACCCCGAAGCAGCAGGCCGAGGTCCACCGGCTCGGCATCCCGGGCATCGGCTTCCTGCCCGACCACAAGCGCGTCTACCCGAACGGCGTCGCGGCCGCCCACATCCTGGGCGCGACGAACCTCGACGGCATCGGCATCGCCGGCATGGAGAAGTACATCGACTCCACCGGCCTGCAGGCCCTCAACAGCTTCGGGCTGATCAACAAGCAGGCGGACCTGAAGCCGGTGCAGCTGTCGATCGACCTGCGCGCGCAGTTCGCCGTCCGCGACGAGCTGGCCTGGGGCATCGACCACTTCAAGGCCAAGGCCGGCGCCTCCATGATCCTCGACGTGAAGACCGGCGAGGTCATCGCGCTCGTGTCCATGCCCGATTTCGACCCGAACGATCCCAAGGATGCACTCTCGCCGGATCGCATCAACCGCATGAATGTCGGCGTCTACGAGATGGGCTCGACCTTCAAGGCGATGACGCTCGCCATGGCGCTCGATTCCGGAAAGTACAACGTCAACTCGACCTTCGACACCCGGGGCGGCGTGCTGAACTGGGGCCGCCAGAAGATCCACGAGTACCACGGCACCAACCGCGTCATCACCATGCCGGAGGTGTTCACCCACTCCTCCAACATCGGCTCCGCCAAGATGGCGCTCGGCGTCGGCGTGCCCGGTCACAAGGCCTTCCTGAAGAAGATGGGCCTGCTCGACCGGCTGCGAACCGAGCTGCCCGAGAGCGCGGCGCCGATCGTTCCGTCCCGCTGGACCGAGATCAACACCATCACCATCGCGTTCGGCCACGGCATCGCGGTGGCGCCGATCCAGGCGGCGGCAGCGGTGGCGGCCATCGCCAATGGCGGCGACCTGATCACCCCGACCTTCCTCAAGGCGAACCCCGACGACAAGGCGCGATCCACCCACGTCCTGTCGGGCCAGACCTCCGAGGCGATGCGCTACATCATGCGGCTCAACGCCTCCGAGGGCTCGGCCAAGAAGCCGCGGTTCCGTACTACTTCGTCGGCGG
>NZ_BACT01000399.1:0-6252 GCF_000333255.1 Methylobacterium sp. B1
CCGGGCACGCAGCCAGACATAGGCCCCGTCGGCGCCGCGCATCCGGAAGGCGTGGTCGATATGCGTCTGATTGGCGGCGAGCCCCCGGGCGAGGCTGTACAGGTCGCCATCATCGGGATGGACCAAGCCGTTGACGTCGCCGAACGAGAGATACTCGTTTTGTCGCCGGTAGCCGAGCAGCGTGTACATCGAGTCGGACCAGTAGATCCGGCCCCGGGCGATGTCCCAGTCCCACAGCCCACAGGCACCCCGGCGCAGGGCGGTCTCGAGGCGACCGCGGATCTGTTCGCGGGCGCGGTCGGCCCGGGCCGCCTGACGGGTCTGCAGCCCGTAGGCCAGTCCGACGCCGACGATCACGAGGGCGGCGGCGGCGATCAGGACGATCTGGTCGCGGGTGCGGGCGCTCCAGCCACGCAGCAGCGGCTCGATGGGCTGCAGCACCGCCACCTGGCCCGCGCCGCCCGGGAGGCTGTGCATGGCGGCGAGCACGCTCTCGCCCCCGGGGAGTTCGAGGGCCATGGCGCCGGCGCGCTCGCCGAGGCCGGAGAGCGGCTCGCTGTCGCCGAGGACGGCGGCGAGCGTCGTCCGGTCGGCGGGCAGCGGGGGATGGGCGGCGAGAATGCGGGTGTCGGGGCGGACCACCAGCAGGCGGCGGCCGGGATGCCGTTCGCTCTCCGGCATCAGCGCCCGCAGGTCCTCCGCCACGGTACCGGTCGGGTCCACCGCCCGGGCGGCCAGACGGGCGAAGCCTTCGACCTCGGCCCGGGCACCGGCCAGGATCTCGGCCCGCTGGCCCTGGATGTGAAGCGCCGCGAGCCCGACGAGGCAGGCCAGGAACACCGCCAGCGTCCCCGGCACGGCGTAGCGCAGCCAGCGTTCGGCTTGGCCGAGCCGCGGATCCCGGGTCCGCATCGGCCAGGAGATCGTGAGATTCGAATCCGCACGCGCGGAGAAGGAAGCGGAAGCCGCCTCCGGCATGGCCGAACCTCACCCGTGGGAACAGCGATCCGGTACGGGCGCCCGGCCCCCGAAGGCCCCCCGAATCTGAGTGAATACAATCACCTCGGGGGGCCGTTTGTCCACGGGTTTTTTACCATAACGACTTGACGCCCGTCGGGTGTTGCGCAGCCGCCAGAGAATCAATTTCTACCGCAGGTTCAGACGCTTAGCCGTCTTCAAGGGTGCGGGCGAGGATGTCGGCCGTGTCCCGGGAAAGGCCGGGGATCGCCTTGATCCCATTCAGCATTTCGACCGCTTTGGCGCCGCGTGATTTTTCCAGCCGACGCCATGATCCGAAGGCCGTGAGGAGCCGCGCGGCAACCTGTGGGTTGGTCGAATCAAGCGCCGCGACCGTATCGGCCACGCGGGCGAAGCCCGACCCGTCCGGCCGGGCGAACTGGGTCGGGTTGCCGAACGCGAAGCTTCCGATCAGCGCCCGGACGCGGTTCGGATTGGTCATGGTGAAGGCAGGGTGCTCCTGAAGCCGGGCGATCCGGTCGAGCGTGCCGGGTTCCGGGATCTGGGCCTGGATGGCAAACCACTTGTCGAGAACGAGGGGTTCGTCGGCGTAGCGCGTTGCGAACTCCGCGAGGGCAACCTCGCGGGTCTCGCCCGGAACCAGCGCCAGGGTGCCGAGGGCGGCGAGCCGGTCGGTCATGTTGGTCGCCTCGGCCAGGCGCTCGGCGGCGCGGGCCGCGCCGGTCCGGGGATCCCCGGCGGCGATCAGGTCGAGGGCAGCGTTGCGGAGCGACCGGCGCCCCGCCGAGGCGGCGTCGGGGCTGTAAGGGACACCCGCGTCCGGCACGAGCGCCGCGTCGATCGCTTCGAGCCGCGGCCGCAGGACCTGGCCGAGACGGGTCCGCAGATCGGAACGCCCCCGGTGGATGGCGTCGGGATCGACCTCGGCCGGGACGGCGTCGGCGGCCTCGCCTTCGCTCGGCAGTGCCAGGACCAGCGCCGCGAAGGCCGGGTCGGCCAGGGCCTCGCCGTCGAGGAAACGGCCGAGCGCCGCCGCGAAGGCCTCGGTCCGGTCGGGGTCCGGGTCGAGGATCAGCCGCAGCGCCACGTCCTGCGCGGCCTGCCAGCGATTGAAGGGGTCGCTGTCCTGTGCCAGGAGCCGCATCCGCTGCGCATCCGTCAGGCCGAGATCGAGCTTCACCGGCGCGGAGAAGTCGCGCAGGAGCGACGGGACCGGCTCCTCGGCGACGGCGTCGAACACGATCGCGGCCTCCGGGCGGTCGAGCACGTAGACGCCGTCCCGCACATCCGGGCAGTTGGCGCCGGTCAGTGGCCCCGTGGCCCCCACCAGGCCGAGGGCCACGGGAATGACCAAGGGTGGCCCGTCGGAGTCGGCCGTGCCGGGCAGGCTCTGAGCGAATTGGAGGGTGTAACGCGCGGCGGCCGGATCGTAGGCGGCCGTGACGGCGAGGCGGGGCGTACCGGGGCGCTCGTACCAGCGGGCGAACGCATCGAGGTCGCGCCCCGTCACGGCCGCGAAGGCCGCGAGGAAATCCTCCACGGTGGCGGCGCGCCCGTCGTTGTCGGCGAAGTAGCGGTCCATGCCGGCCCGGAAGGCCTCGGGACCGATCAGGGTCCGCAGCATCCGGACGATCTCGGCGCCCTTGTCGTAGACGGTCGCCGTGTAGAAGTTGTTGATCTCGGCATAGGCCCGCGGCCGCACCGGATGCCGCAGCGGCCCGGCATCCTCGGGGAACTGACGCGCCCGCAGCGAGCGCACCTCGGCAATGCGATGCACCGGCCTGGAGCGCATGTCGGAGGAGAATTCCTGGTCGCGGAAGACCGTGAGACCCTCCTTCAGGCAGAGCTGGAACCAGTCCCGGCAGGTGACGCGGTTGCCGGACCAGTTGTGGAAGTACTCGTGGGCAATGATCGCCTCGATGGCGGCGTAATCGCCATCGGTGGCGGTCTCGGGGCTGGCCAGCACGTACTTGTCGTTGAAGATGTTGAGGCCCTTGTTCTCCATGGCGCCCATGTTGAAGTCGGACACCGCGACGACGTTGAACACGTCGAGGTCGTAGGCGCGGCCGAAGGCCGTCTCGTCCCAGGCCATGGAGCGGATGACGGCGTCCAGGGCGTAGCCCGCCCGGTCCTCCTTGCCGGGCTCGACGTAGACCGCGCAGCTGACGGTGCGGCCCTCCATCGTGGTGAAGGGGGCCTCGACCTTCCCGAGCCGGCCGCCCACGAGGGCGAACAGGTAGGCGGGCTTGGGGTGCGGATCGTGCCAGAGGGCGTAGTGGCGGCCGGGCCCGGCATCGCCGGCCTCGACGGGATTGCCGTTGCCGAGCAGGACGGGCGCCTCGGTCCGGTCGGCCTCGATGCGCGTGGTGTAGACCGCCAGCACGTCGGGACGATCGAGGAAGTAGGTGATCCGCCGGAAGCCGTCCGCCTCGCACTGGGTGCAGTAGACCCCGTTCGAGCGGTAGAGCCCCATCAGCTTGGTGTTGGCGGTCGGATCCACCTCCGTGACGAGGCGCAGCGCGAAGGGCCGCGGAGGCGGATCGCGGAGGATGAAGCCGGACGGCATCGCCGCGTAGGCGTCGGGCGCCAGCGGCGCACCGTCGAGTTCGGCCGAGACCAGCCGGAGATCGTCGCCGTCGAGGGTGAGCGGAGCCGCCGGCACACCGGCCGGGTTCGGCCGCAGCGTCAAGGTCGCGTCGATGCGGGTCGCGTGCGGGTCGAGACGGATGTCGAGGTCGACCCGATCGATCAGGTAGTCGCTGGGCCGGTATTCCTCGAGGCGGATCAGCGGCGGCGTCTCGGTGCGCATTCGGCTCACTCCGGGTGCGGGATGGGCCCGTTCTGGTCCCTCGGCGCGCGCGGCGCAACGATCGGAGCCGCCGAAACGGCCCCGGAGAGACAGCGCGCCGTCGGGACAGCCTTCGCGCGTCAAACCGATCCGATCACCGCGCCGCAGCGCCCGGCGCTGGCGGCCGGCCGCGGCAACGGACGCGTCCGCCGTCGTCTTTCGGCGGTAGCCTCCCTCGCGCCGGCCGCCGGATCGGCACGGGACGCAGGAGCGCCAGGGTCGATTTATGGCCCGTCCGGCGCGCGCGGCCTTCTCACCGCCGGGCCGGCCGCTAGCTAGCGGTGGCGATCAGCCGGAGGCGGGACGCGCGTCCCGAACAGGACGCACGATCCACCTCCGACCAGCCACAGGATAGGTCCGATGGAATATCTGCACACCATGGTCCGGGTCGCCGACCTCGACCGAGCCCTCGCCTTCTACGTCGACACGTTCGGCCTGAAGGAGGTCCGCCGCGTCGAGAACGAGAAGGGGCGCTTCACCCTCGTGTTCCTGGCCGCCCCCGGCGACGTCGAGCGGGCCACGGCCACACGATCCCCGCTCATCGAGCTGACCTACAATTGGGATCCGGAAACCTACTCGGGCGGGCGCAACTTCGGCCATCTCGCCTATCAGGTGGACGACATCTACGCCTTCTGCGCGCGGCTGCAGGAGAAGGGCGTGACCATCAACCGCCCGCCGCGCGACGGCTACATGGCCTTCGTGAAGTCGCCGGACGGCATCTCCATCGAGATCCTCCAGAAGGGCGGCGCCAAGGCGCCGCAGGAGCCGTGGACGTCCATGGAGAACACCGGCACCTGGTAGCGCGGGTCGACTCCCTTGACCCGGACGGCCCCGCGGGCGCATCTGCCCGCGGATCAGCCGGCCGGGCGGCCGCTCCGGACGCGCGAGCGTCCGGGGAGGAAAGTCCGGGCTCCATGGAGAGACGGTGCCGGATAACATCCGGCGGGGGCGACCCCAGGGACAGTGCCACAGAAAGCAGACCGCCCCGGATCCGTCCGGGGTCAGGGTGAAAGGGTGCGGTAAGAGCGCACCGCGGACGCGGCAACGCGGACGGCACGGCAAACCCCACCGGGAGCAAGACCGAATAGGGGCGGCGCGCCCTTCGCGAGAAGGGCAGGCCGGCTCTCCAGGCCAGTCGCCCGGGTTGGTTGCTCGAGGCGGTCGGCAACGACCGTCCCAGAGGAATGGCCGCCACGTCGGCGTGCGCGAGCGCTCCGGCCCTACAGAACCCGGCTTATAGGCCGGCTGATCCACATCCCGATAAGCCTTGCGTCCGCAACGCCTTATCGGCCCGGCGCCGCGCCCGCGCCGCCGCACGCCGCGCCGAAGATTCCGGTGCGGCAAAAACCTTCGGTTAACCTTGCCGGGTTCAGATCGTTCGGCGCGGCAGCGCCAAGCTTGTGCGTTGACGATCCTCCGAGGCCCATGATACCCGGCATCCTCCCGTCAACGGCGTGTATCGGATCGCCGGGCGCAACCTGCCTTCCTGCAGGTCCCGTCCGTGCGCGGCGTTTTGCGCGCTCCGCATCCGGTGCCGTTCCCGTCACGCGCGCCGCGCTCGCGCGGCCCGGCACAGGGCACCATGAGACGCACGAGCCGCTTCCGCGTCCGGATCTCCGGACCGCGCCGATCCTCCGCCGGTTCTCGCAACCCGCGTCGCGCCCCGTCGGCGAGGCGCCCGTGAGCCGGCGCCGTCCTTCTCCCGGGAGCTCGCCCCGCCACAGCGGCGCCGTCGCGCCGTCGGAACCGCACGTGCCGGTCCTCCTCGATGAAGTCGTCGAGGCGCTCGGCACCGCGGGCGGGATCGCGGTCGACGGCACGTTCGGTGCCGGCGGCTATACCCGCGCCCTCCTGGCGGCGGATCCGGACCTGCAGGTCGTCGCGATCGATCGGGACCCCACGGCGATCGCTGCCGGGCAGGCGCTCGTCGCGGAATCCGGGGGGCGCCTGCGCCTCCTGCCCGGCCGCTTCGGCGCGCTCGACACCCTCCTGGCGGAGACAGGTCTCGCGCAGGTCGACCGGGTGGTCCTCGATATCGGCGTCTCCTCGATGCAGCTCGACGTGCCGGAACGGGGCTTCTCGTTCCGGAGCGACGGGCCCCTCGACATGCGCATGGGCTGCGACGGGCCGAGCGCCGCCGACCTCGTGAACGAGGCCGACGAGACCGTGCTCGCCGACATCCTCTATCATTACGGCGAGGAGCGTCGCTCGCGCGCGGTGGCACGGACCATCTTCGAGGCGCGCCGCCGCGGACGGATCGAGACCACGGCGCAGCTCGCGGAGCTGGTCGCCAGCGTCGTGCGCGTCGAGCCCGGCAGCCACATTCACCCGGCGACGCGGACGTTCCAGGCCTGCGCATCGCCGTGAACGACGAACTCGGCGAATTGGTGCGGGCGCTGCACGCCGCCGAGCGCGTGCTCAGGCGG
>NZ_BACT01000398.1:0-3346 GCF_000333255.1 Methylobacterium sp. B1
CCGGCAGCGTCGGAGCGAGCCTGTTCGGGCCGGAGAAGGACCTCCTCACCATGCTGGGCGGCGAGCGGCTTTGTGCCGGCATCACCGTGGGGAGCCTCGTCGCCGCCGCAGGTCTGTGCCTCGCCCTGGTTCCGGCCTTCGGGACGCTCGGCGCCGCCATGGCGGTGGCGCTCGCGACCATGGGCCGGGCCGCCCTTCTGGCCCGGGCCGCCGGGCGGATCCACGGGCTGCCGACCCCGGTCTGGGCCGCCGGGATGGCCCGATGACCGCGGCGAACCCCCTCCGCGCGCCCTCCGACGTCGCGTTCGCGCTGACCGACGCACCGGATCCCGTCGCCTGGGATGCGCTGGTCGCAGCGAGCACCGCCCCGCATCCGCATTTCGCGCGGCACGTGATCGATGCCCATCGGGCCGCAGGACTCCTGTCGGCCGCTCTGCGCTATGTCACGGTCCGCCAGGGAGACCGGCTCGTGGCGCTGCTGCCGTATGCGCCGACCCGCGACCTGTGCGGCCTCGGCAGCCGGATCCTGCGGCCGTTCCTCTCCCCCTACGTGACCGCCACCGCGCCGCTGATCGCCGACGGCCCGGACCGGACGGCCCATGCGCGGGCGCTGGTGGCCGGGCTCGAGGCGGCTTCCGGCGGCCGGGCGTGGCGCTGGCCTCTGCTGCCGACCGGAGAAGGCGCCGTGCCGGACATGCTGGCGGAAATGCGCCGGCGCGGCTGGGCGATCGGCACGGTGGCGGCCTTCGACCGGCCGGTCATGGACCGGCGCGCCGACCAAGCGGCGTTCCTCGCCGATCATCCCAACCGGGCGCGCTTCAAGGATCTGCGTCGCCGGGCGCGCCGTCTGGCGGAGACCGGCGCCGTCGCCCATGTGAGCGCCGCGGACGGACCGGACCTCGCCCGCCTCGTTGCGGCATTTCTCGACCTGGAGCGCGTCGGCTGGAAGGGAAAGGCCGGCACCGCCATGGCCTGCCGCCCGGAGAGCGCCGCGCTCGCCGGCGCCCTGTTCACGGCGACACCGGGCCCGGTCGGCGTCCGGGCCGATGCGCTGACCCTCGACGGGCGGCCGATTGCCGTCAGCCTGGCCCTGGTCACCGGCGGCACCGCGACCCTGCTGAAGACCGCCTACGACGAAGGCCTGCGCAGCCTCGCCCCGGGCCTCCTGCTGGAAGCCGAGATCGTGCGGGCCTGCCACGAGACCCGCTTCGCCGAACGCCTCGACTCGGCGACGTTGGACGGTTCGGCTCTGGAAAGCCTCTACCGCGACCGGACCCCGATCGCCGAGATCATCGCCGTCCCGCCCGGTCGGCAGGTGATTCCCCTGGAGCGGCGCCTCCGGCTCGCCCGATTCGAGCGGGACGCGCGCGCCGCCGCCAAGCGGGCGCTGCGGCGGCGCTAGATCGGCGCGGCGCAGGTCGCACCCACGGGCGCCCTGCGGAGATTTGCGAGCGCGATCTCCGGTCATCCGCCCCGGGAAGGCCGGTGACGGCGCCCGTGCTCCGCGCGCAGGCCGGCCCGGCGGCGTGTCCGAGCCAGGGCGCCAGGGCGAACTGCGCGTTGCCCGCGACCGCATCGGTCGTATTCTCCATTTCCGGTCCGCCGCACGGATCACCTGCCGGGCGACCACCGGACCGGCCCTGGGGTTTGGCGCCGGGTGGCCATGCCGCGGGAGGACCGGCAGCCGGGACGCTCGGAACCGCGACCCGGTCGCGTCGGGCGATCAGCGCGGAGGAGGCATCATGGACGACTGGAAAGCGGGGCTCCGGGCGGAACTGCGGGCGATCGACATCGCCACCGGCGACGCGGCTTCGGCGCAGCTGCCGGACCTGCTGCGACGCCTGAGCCGACATCAAGCCGGGCTAGGTCGCAACCCTGTCCTGTCCCTCTATCGCCAATGGCGCATCCGGAGCCTGGCGCGGGCCGTGGCGGACGCGCGCTGGCACGTGGAACAGGGGCGCCGCGCGCGCCTCGGCGGTCTCGATTCGCGGTCGTGAGAGGGTGCGGTCAGGCCGCGGCGGATCGGCCGGCCGCGCCGCGACCCGACCGCGGCGTCTCACTCAGGGTCTTCAACCCGGGGCCTGCCGCCGCGAGGGGGACCGGCGGATCCAAACGGTCGGCCGGCACGGCCGGCAGGCGCACGAGGACGATCGTGCCCACCGTTTCCTCGGAACGGATCCGAAGCGAACCACCATGCAGCTCGACCATCGAGCGGGTGATGGCGAGGCCCAGGCCCGATCCCTTGTGGCTGCGGGTCATCTGCGTCTCGACCTGGGTGAAGGGCCGGCCGAGCCGGTCGAGATCGGAGCGCGGAATGCCGATGCCGTTGTCCTCGATGTACAGATGCGTGCACGCCCCGGCACGGCGCGCGCGCACCGCGACGCGCCCGCCGGCGGGCGTGAACTTCACGGCATTCTGCAGGAGGTTGGCGAGGATCTGCCGGATCGCCTGCGGATCGGCCAGCAGGTCCAGCCCGGACGTCACGTCGACGCTGACGGTGATCGCCTTCTCGCGGGCGGCCGGCTCGACCGGGGCGAGCGCAGCCGTGATGGCGGCCTCCGCCGAGATCGCCTTCGGGATCAGCCGCACCCGCCGGGCCTCGAGGCGGGCCATGTCGAGGATGTCGTCGATCATGGACAGCAGATGCGAGCCGCTCTCGCGGATGTCGCGGCAATATTCGGTGTAGCGCGGGGTGCCGAGCGGGCCGAGCACGGCATTCTCCATCACGTCGGCAAAGCCGATGATGGCGTTGAGCGGCGTGCGCAGTTCGTGGCTCATATTGGCCAGGAATTCTGCCTTGGCCTGGTTCGCGGCCTCGGCGACTGCCTTCTGGTCGAGATAGCGCTCGGCGAGGTCGGCGAGCTGCTGGGTCTGAAGCTCGAGGGTCCGGCGGGACCGCTTGAGGTCCTTCACGGTCTCGATCAGTTCGCGCTCGGACGCGAGGAGCTGCTCCTGATTGCGCTTCAGGCTGGTGATATCGGTCCCAACCGAGACGTAGCCCCCATCCTTGGTGCGCCGTTCGCTGATCTGCAGCCAGCGGCCATCGGTGAGTTCGGCCTCGAAGGTCCGGGCCGCCATGCTGGTCAACGCCATGCCCGCCTCGGGTGATTCCCGACGGACCTGAGGCAGCACGCCGCGACCCATCACGTCCGTGTAGCTTCGCCCGGCCTGCGCATCCTCCGGGCTCAGGGCGTGGAGGTGGCGGAACTTGGAATTGCACAGGACCAGCCGATTGCCGGTATCCCAGAGCACGAACGCCTCCGAGATCGCCTCGACGGCGTCGCGCAGGCGCATGTCGGCCGCCGCGTTGGTCTCTTCGAGGGCCCCCTGTTCGCTGATTTCGGGG
>NZ_BACT01000397.1:0-1982 GCF_000333255.1 Methylobacterium sp. B1
GAGGCGATCTCGCCCGGAAGGGCCGCGATGGTCGATCGTCACGTCGACCTTCGGCAGAGCGTGCTCCAGGGCGGCTTCGAGCTTGGCCGGATAGGAGGCGGACGCCCCGGGCGCCGCGCTGCCGCCGATCGCCAGGATCTTGAGCGGGCGGTTCTCCGCCAGCGCCGCCTTGACGGCGCCGAGCTGGGCCACGGTGTACAATTGTGCGCCGGGAACCCGGCACTCCAGGGAGAGGGTTGGATCGCCCGGGACTGGAATGGTGGGCTGCTCCGCCGCGGCCGATCGGCCCGGAATGCCCCACAGGCTGGCCGTCAGGATCCAGGTGGCCAGCGCCGGGGCGAGCCCGCCGGCGGCACCGGTCCGGACGGCCCGGGATGGGCGTACAGGATACCCCGCCCGCATCATGTCCGCGGTCGCGACGATCTGCTGCGGCTGCGCCATTCGACGAACCATGCCGTAAACCCCAGCCCGACGAGGCCCGAGCCGGCGACCAGCATATCGATCGGCACGCCGCCGCCAGTCTGGAAACGCACGAGCTGCCCGATCAGGCTCAGGATCGAACCCATCGAGAAGACAGCCAGCGAGTTCCGGCCCATCTGAGTTAGATAACCGACAATGCGACCGATTCGGGGGGCGAGTACCCTGTAAAGGGGCGCAAACGCTAACAATACCCCCAAGAAATGAAGCAGCCGGGCCGGTGTGAGGTAGGTCTTCTCGAACGTGAAGAGCAGGCGCGGCTCCGGAACGAGCATCGGATCCGGGCGGATCTCCGTCACCGCGAGCAGGATCCCGAGGAGAACGATGACGACGCCCATCGGAAACAGGCGTCTCGCCCAGCGGCGCAGGATATCGGAGCGCAGGTTCCAGCCCTGAAGCACGAAGCCGAGTACGAGCAGAAGCTGCCAGCAGAACGGATCGAAGAACCAGTCCCCTTCCCCCGGCCAGGATGGAAGGTTCCAGCCGAAGATGAGGCTGGCGAGATACACGCCCACGGAGAGCGCCAGGGCCGCGAGCAGGCTGACGCGCCCGACGAGCACGAAGACGGGCGCGATACCGATCAGCAGCACGTAGAGCGGAAGGATGTTGAAGTAGCCGAGCTGGTAGGTCAGCAGCGCCATGCCGCAGACCGATTGGATCGGGTCCGCAAAGAAGCCGCCGGCATTGTGCCATTCGAGGATGAGCGGGTTGTCGAGCAGCAGCGCCGCGCCCGCGATGATCGCCAGCGCCAGCAGCATGACGGTGAGCTGCGCCCGGTAGACCTCGACGGTGCGGGCCAGCAGCCGCACCACGCTCCGTCCGGGCGGCTCGGGGTTGCCGTCGCGACCCCGTGTGGCGATGCCGATCGACCAGCCCGCGAGGAACACGAACAGCTCGGCCGCGTCCGAGATGCCGTATTGCGAGAAGGTGTAGCGCTCGAAGGTGTTGCCGGGGATGTGGTTGATGAAGATCGTGATCAGGGCGAAGCCGCGCCAGAAGTCGATCGCGTTGGGGTCCCGCATCGTCGCGGCGGCTCCGGGTTTCGACGCTTCAGAATGTCGGCTGCGGGAACGCGGCTCCTGATACGGCGCCGCATCGGTTCTGCAAAGGCGAACAAAGGTAGGGATCGGCCCGTGGGGTCGAACCGGATGGTCACACCCGCGTTATGGCCCGGCACGGAGTTCCAGACAGATGACCCGACCGCTCACCACCCTCGGCCTCGCGATCTTCCTGCCAATCCTGGCGGCCAGCGCCGCGGCGGCGCAGGCTCAGACCGGCACCGGCGGCGGTCCCGCCTCGACGGCGACCGCGCCGAACACCTCCTCCCTCGGCCGTGTGATGCCGCCGAGCCGGGGGGCCGGCGCGGCGACGCCCGACGACCGGCGCACGCTCACGCCGAACGAGGCGCAGAACGATCGGATCATGCGGGGCATCTGCATCGGATGCGCTCCGAAATAGGAGGCGCATCCGACCGAGGGCACGCCGGCTACTTGCCGCGAGCAGCC